>CAZOAS010000018.1:0-20642 GCA_964577745.1 uncultured Fervidobacterium sp. | reverse complement strand
GTTTTTCTAAGCGTTCTATGGAGGAATAAAGCGGTAGAATAGCAAACGGTAGATATGTATATAAAAGTACTAAAACAACTGCAAAATTGTTGTACATAAACTTTATATACGATTGGATGATTCCAAGCTTCAAAAGTGTTTGATTTATCAGCCCATTATTACCAAGTATGAAAATCCACGCATAGATTCTGATAAGAGAATTAGTCCAAAATGGTATTATAACAAGTAGCAAAAGAAAATTTTTAAACCTACTGTAAGCGATATAATATGCAACTGGAATGGCTATAATTATAGATAGCGTTGAAGAAACAAAAGATATAAAAACTGTCCTAATGAACACTGCAAGATAAGTAGTGTTGAGTATATCTTTGTAACCTTTCAATGAAAACTGGAGCCTAATTCCACCTTGGAAATCCCGTGTCAGAAAGCTGTAGGTCAAAATTGCCAATACTGGTATTAGAAAAAATACAACCAACCAAAAAAGATAAACATAACCGTACGATTCGAAACTTTTCAGCAATTTTGAGCTTTTCAATCTTCTTCTACCTCCACAATGTAACTATCATCCGGATTCCAATAAAGGAAGACCTCATCTTTCCACTGAATTATCTTTTCATCGAGTAAGTAACTTACGTGTTGCTTGTAAACTTTCAGTATGTATCCTTCATCTGTTCGTACAAAGTATTTTGTTTGGTATCCCATGTATATAGTTTCATCGACAACTCCGTGAACAATATTGGTAATCAAATCATCGGAAATATTCGGCTTTGAGTGAGTTATTCTAATCTTCTCTGGTCGTAGTGTAACGAGTACCCAATCTTTTTCTTTCACAAGTTTATCACGATAGCATATAATTTCGCCTAAAGATGGGAATTCAACTACTACATAAGATTCGGAAATAACTTTTGTAACTTCTCCTTTCATTAAGTTACTTTCACCGATGAACGTTGCCACAAAAGAATTTGCAGGACTTTCGTATATCTCGTAAGGTGTACCATACTGAACGATTACACCGTTGTTCATAACAGCAACATGGTCTGAAACGCTGATTGCTTCCGATTGATCGTGAGTAACGTATACAAATGTGATACCAATCTTATCATGCAAATTATCAAGTTCTATGAGTAGTTCTTGACGTAATTTAGCATCAAGAGCGCTAACTGGTTCATCGAGTAACAAAACTTTCGGTTCGTTTGCTAAGGCACGTGCCAATGATACCCTTTGCTTCTGACCACCTGATAATTGTGATGGTTTTTTCTTAGCATGCTCTTCCAATCGAACCAAACTTAAAAGCCATCCAACTTTTTCTTCAATTTCCCTTTCAGAAAGTTTTTTAAGTCTGAGTGGAAATGCGATGTTTTCATAAACTGTGAGATGAGGAAACAAAGCGTAGTTTTGAAAAATCGTATTTACAGGTCTTTTATTCGGTGGAAGTTGTAAGATGCTTTTACCATCCAAAAGTACATCTCCGCTATCCACATCTTCAAGACCAGCTATAATTCTCAGCAAAGTCGTCTTACCACATCCAGATGGTCCCAGGATAGAAAAGAATTCATTTTCTCTAATATCTAAACTTACATTTTTTAGCACATGAAAGTCGTCATAGTGCTTATCAACGTTTTTGATTGTCACACTACTTCCTGGCAAATCGCTTCACTCCCTTGGCAGTTGTCAGTGAACAATGATCAGTTGTCAGCAAAGAATGATCAATGAATGTAGTGTTAGCTATTAACTTTTAACCAATTTTAACCAATAACCGTTTGTTGAACACTAATCACTGTTCACCGATCACCGTTAACTGTTCAACACACTATAGCCCAAACATGTACAATAATACTAAGAAAAAAACGATAATAAGTACCAGAGAGATAATCAGTATTGTGTAAGAAAAAGAGAAAGAAGCGAACAAATGAAATACCAAAGCTAACACAAAGAAAATATTCGCATATCTGAGTTTCAGTGGCAGTATTTTTACTCCAATATAAATGAGAAACAAAAAACCAAGAATTATAAGTACTAATTTCAAATAATCACCCCCGAAATTTTTATGCTAAAGTTTCATGTTCTCTTTGTGCTATTCAGTAACTTTGTAAAATTCAAAAATTTTATCCTCAACTTATTGTTGAAATATTCAACCGCAGATATAGAGGCGTTATCAAGAGAATAATTTAAGTGATCCGGAGGAACCACGTTTAAAATCTTTGCTATGAACATTCTAAGAGAAATAGCGTGCGAAACAATTATAACATTTTTGTTTGCAAAGTGAACTATATTTTCTTGGAAAAAATCGGACATTCTTTTCTGTACATCTCCCAGTGATTCTGCACCTTTAACAGAAGAATGTAAGTTATTTTGCCAAACTAAAAATTCATCAAAACAATCCCTCTTTATCTCATCAAAATTCTTCCCATTCCACAAAACAATCTCACATTCCCTTAACCTTGGATCTGTTTTTATTTCTTCAATCGGAAATTTTATATTCGAAGCTATAATTTGCGCTGTTTGTAGAGCTCTTTTCATAGGACTTGAGAAGATGAGATCTACTTTAATATCGTTATCTAAAAAATATTTAGCTATACCCTCCGCTTGGTTAATACCATTAATGGAAAGCTCCGTGTCAACAACACCTTGCCAAAGCTGTTTTTCATTCCATTCTGTGCTTGCATGTCGAATCAGGTAAATTAATCCCATGTCAAATCACCTCGAAAAAGATAGTTAACAGTGAACAGTAGACAGTGAACAGTGCACAGTGAAAAAAGTAATAAGTAATAATAAATAACCAAATATAACCGTTCACCGATAACTGTTTACTGATAACTGATAACCGTTCACTGTTCACTGTTTACCGAGAAACTGTGTAAATGCATTTTTTAAATCGTCTATGGTTTTCAACTTCATAACATTATTTCTAAACTCTCGTGCTCCTGGGATATCTTTTGTGTAACCAGCTACGAATTTTCTAAACACAACAGCACCGTAATTACCGTATTCTTCGTAAAGATAGTCAAGATGTCTATTCACGGTTCTTAAGCGTTCTTCGTTTGTTGGATTTACACCAGAGAAGATCCAAGGATTACCGATACTTCCCCTTGCTACTATAACACCGTTAGCCTTACTTTCATACAAAGCTGTTTCGATATCTTTAACAGTGTAGATATCACCACTGATGTAAAGTGGTACGTATCCAGGGTTGTATATTTTCCACGTAGCTTTACCGGAATACATCTGTTTTGCCGTTCTACCATGCAAAAATATGGCATCTACTCCTTCTTCTACAAGTATGTTGTAAATTCTTTCAAATTCATCTTTCTCCCAACCTATGCGGGTTTTAACTGTAAAGCGTCTTAATACTCTTCTCATGCTCCTTACCACTTCTCTGAACTTGTTGAGGTCTTTCAAAAGTGCACTTCCACTACCCTTTTTAACAACTTTATTCACAGGACAACCGGCATTTAAATCGACCCAAAGACCTCTTTCTTGAATCACAGATGCTGCTTCCGATAATTCAACAGGGTCAGAACCAAAAAGTTGAATTCCTACCTTTGAACTTTCCTCCTCCCGAGGCAAGTAAGTTTCGTTTATCTTGATATTCATAAGTATACTTTTTGCACTTATCATCTCGGTGAAAGCAAAAGAAGCACCGTGTTCAAAACAAACTTTTCGGAATGAAAAGTCCGTTATTCCAGCCATCGGTGCAAGTCCAACTTTTCCGAATAAAAAAAATTCGTGGCTCATTTAAAACTTCCTCCATATCAGTGTTCTGAATACGTTTTTATAACATCCTCTATGATTTTTTCACTAACCATTCCGTACACACTTTTACCTTGAACGATTCTTTGACGTATTTCTGAAGAAGAGAGCTCTAAAAGAGGAAAGTTCTTTAGCTCAATTACTTTCGAATAATATTTTCCAAGGACTTTTTTACCTCTTTCATAAAGACTACCATCACGTGTACGTGGATAAATTGCAAAATATGATATTTCCAAAAGTTTTTCATACTCGTACCATTTTTCTATGTTACCAAGTGCATCTTCACCTACAAGTAATATTATATTTTCATAGTACCTTGAAAATTGTTCAACATTCTTTATAGCGTAATTCACTCCTTCTATGTTTTTTTCAAGATCCCAAATAAAGACATTCTCAAATTTATTGAAATCACTAAATACTTTGACAGTCCACTCAAAGCGTTTATCAAAAGGTACATCCACACTCTTATGTGGTGGTGTCTTTGTTGGCAATATGTAAAAATCAGCGTTGAATATGTCAAGCGCATAAGAAAATATCACTGTATGTGCTACGTGAGGAGGATTGAAAGAACCACCGAATATCACACATGTATCACTCTTTGAAAATAAATTCAACTCCTTCAACCCAGACAGTATCACCATCTTTTGCACCAGCCTTCTTCAACTTTTCATCAAGTCCATTTTTCTGAAGTATATCGAGTATATCGTCAAGCATGTACTTAGCTTCCATTCTGTATTTTTCGAGATATTTCCTTACGTAATTACTTTCAACTACGAATCCATCGCTTTCTTTCACAATAGTAATATCCACCTTTTCAGGTAGCATCAATCTTACAGGAGCTGGCTTTTCAAATTCTATTTTACTTAAATCTAAAACACCAACATACATCTTTTTGCTTTCTCTTACAACATCCCAAATAGCGTATTTAAGTTTTTCGATACCAAAACCGGTAACAGCTGAAATCGGGATTAATGTTTTACCTGTCTTTTCAAAGAAAACTTTCTTGCGTTCTTCCAGTTCTTCTTCTGAAAGTAAATCTACTTTGTTTCCAACTACTAACTCTTCCTTATTATACAAATCTTCACTGAAAAACTCTAACTCTTTACGTATATCGAAATAGTCTTGGACAGGGTCTCTTCCTTCACTACCGGCTATATCCACAACGTGAACAATAACACTACATCTTTCAACGTGCTTCAAGAATATATTTCCCAAACCTTTTCCTTCGCTTGCACCTTTTATCAATCCAGGTATATCAGCAACAACAAAAGACGTTTCTGGAGTATTATCAATTGAAACAACTCCGAGATTTGGAACAAGTGTTGTAAAATGATAATTTCCAATCTTAGGACGTGCGTTACTTATCTTCGATATAATGGAACTCTTACCAACGTTTGGATAACCAACTAAACCTGCATCAGCGAGCAATTTTAATTCAAGTAATATATGTTTTTCTTCTCCCTTTGAACCTTGCTCTGCAAATTTTGGTGCTTGATTTGTGGAACTTTTGAAATGTATATTTCCACGTCCGCCTTTACCTCCACGTGCAACACAGCAATACTTTCCAGGTTTGTCAAGGTCTGCTAAAATTTCACCTGTGTCGTAATCCTTGACAATAGTACCAACAGGTACACGTAAAATCAAATCCTCTCCGTTCTTTCCATTCTGTTTTCGACTTCGTCCATGCTCAGCATTCCCAGCATAGTACCTCTTTTTCTCGGAAAGATGATAGAGAGTCGAGAGCGTAGGATCAGCGATAAGGAATACATAACCACCATTTCCACCATCGCCACCATCAGGTCCGCCAAATGGGATGTATTTTTCTCTTCGAAAAGTTACCGCACCATTTCCACCATCACCTGCTTTAACGTATATATCCAGAATATCGATAAACTCCAATTTCTCCATAATTATCACCTCGACAACATTTAAATTTCCAAAACCAGAACCGAAGTCAGTTGAAAAAAATTAAAATTTCATAATTTTACATCTAAATTATACAAAAAAATCAAGGACCCTGCACTATGCAACCTTAGGGTCCTTGAACATTCTTTATTTGGAGCCAGCGGAGGGACTCGAACCCTCAACCTGCGCATTACGAATGCGTCGCTCTACCGATTGAGCTACGCTGGCACTTAACTCAAAAAAGCAGTTTAAAAAAACTGGTGGCGGCGAAGGGACTCGAACCCTTGACACGATGATTATGAATCATCTGCTCTAGCCACTGAGCTACGCCGCCACTTTCCATTTCTCATCAGTTCCCAATTGCGGTTATGATTTTATCATACGCTCTTGTAACTGTCAAGAACAAATTTTCAACTTACCTCGAATAAGTATGCGTGATTATCCAAGTTAATAGCTCCTTAGGTGTCTTTTGCTCTAAATCCAGATTGTATTGTATCTTGATGATCATACTCTTATCTTTTTACGGAAGTTGTAGATACCTTTTTAAATACGTTCAACGCTGTTTATATCAGTATTTCTCAGCTGTTTCACGTACTTGGTGTAAATACGAATTTGGAAATTAAGCATGTGAGATAACACGTCATTTGATAAAAGCTTTTATTAGAAACTGAAATGGAAATAGTATTAGACCCTTTATTAAAATCTTAACCTTAAAGAAAAGAAACTTAATAAAAACTATACAAAATCCATGATATAATTCTATGCTACGGTCATTACAGGTAAGCTCCGTTTTATCTTAACAACCTTATTTTATCGAATTCTCAGAGAAAAGATTTTATCCCACCTAACCAACATTTTAATACAATAACACAACTTCGAAAGGGGTAGAGAGTTATGGAAAAAGCTTTTCGGACGTATTTATTATGGCCTGTTAGCGTTTTCCTGGTAGTTATCCTTCTAACATTATCCTATTCTTGCTCGGTTAAACCAAATTCTGAAAGCCCCACACCCGGTGTATTTGGTTTAAAGGAGATAAAAAGTATCGGATTAGAGAATAAAGAAGCCACAGCTACCTTAACTGCTAAAGTTTTGCATGTCCTTGAAGATGGCTCAGCAATTCTGAGTGATGGTATTACGGCTATCTTTTTGGATTCAAGTGAACTAAAGTTAAATTCAAAGTATTTGGAAAAAGTAATTAAGATCCCAAATTGCTCTGCTACAATATCAGACAATGGTCGTCTAAATCTTATCATTAAAGATAAGAAAATTACAATAGATATTTCTAAGGAATTGAAAGTAAATGAACAAATTCTATCTAAGCAATTGAACAAACTTACTAAAGAAGAATTTCCAGTTTTCGATGGGCAGTATGTGAAGCTAAGTGGCGAAATCTCACCGCTTTTAAATTTAACGGAGGTCAAAGAGTATAAACTGGTAGATAGCTATAGTAACGAAGTTATAATTCAATCAAGAGAATATATAGAATCTTACAATTCAAACACTCCAATAAAGATCAGTATTAAAGGTGAGGTCATAGGTTATCTCTACAAAAATCATAAACTAAATAGATGGGAAATCATTCCTTTTGGACAAGCCGCTGTGAAACTTGAATTACCAAAGATACAAGCAACCGTAGATGTTAACATTCCAGCACTACCACCAGTAACCAACCTTAAAGGCTCTTTTGAATCTTCCTCAAAAAAACTAACCTTGTCATGGAATTATGAAAAAACTAATGTCTCATTTTTTATCTACAGAAAGTACAAATTAGACGAAACTGAATACTATGAACTATTAGGAAAAACAGAGCAAAGCAATTTTGTCTTAGAAAATTTCACATTATTTGATATTTCTGAAGGTTTTGGAGTAATTGCTTATCAAGATGGAAAAGAAAGTCAGTTAACTTTGATAGCAAAAGAAGACATTGAGGTGAAATGATAAAATGAAAAGACTGTTATCTTCAGCACTTATTTTAACCTTAATTTTTACTTTGTTCTCTTGCAACTCATCTTACACGGTTCTTCAGAATCGGATTGTTGATAGTGGTATAGTAACAGTGAATGTAAAACTTTCAGATCAAGGTTACACTGTTACAAATACTTTTTCATTTCACCAACCTATTGTAAAGGTGATTCTTAACATTTATTCAGGAACGGAAAGAATTTTGTCGAAGGAATTTGAAGATCCAAGTACGATAAATGTACAAATTCCGAAAGGTCAGTACGATTTCGAAGTTTTTGGGTATATTACAAATAACCGATTATACATAACCGGTAGAAAAAACATCAATATTACTTCAAATACTCAGGTGGTAATTGATACTGAACTTGTACCTGGTACAATTGATTTTCTCATAGTCCCAATTGCTCAAAGTCAAAATGAGAACTTTGAAATCGTTCAGGCAACTACCACATTAATTAATCAACTGAGCAAACAAGTTGTTGTTTTGTCAAAATTTGAACACTCTTATCATAGTGGTAGAGCCAATTTCCAAAAATCTTTGAAACCAGGATTATGGTGTGTAAAATCAGAGGTACTTGCAAAAAACCTTGCCGACAGTAACGACATTAGATATTCACAAACAAACCAACAAATTCTATACATCGAACCATCTCAAACACTAAAAGCAAAAGCATCAGTAACTGTTCCAAGAACTGAAGAAATCGGGATTTTAAAGCTTATTTCCAGTGTACATGATGGTGATACTTTTAAGGATATCAACAACAACGACTATAGGATAATAGGTATAGATACTCCAGAAGTCCAAGCCGGTACAAAACCTGTCGGTGAGTATTCACAAGAAGCAAAGCTGTTTCTCGAGAATTTCGTGGCTAAGGGACAAAGTTACATCAGAGTTTTGATTAAAGGCACCGATACTTATGGAAGAGCGTTAGCTTATGTGTTCGATAGATACGGGAAACAGTTTTACGAAGAGGAAATCTCAAAATTAGGTTATGCAAGACCATTGTTTTATTCTGATAACGAAGTTCAAGCTCTAACATCAAAAATAATCGACGGTTATAGATACGCCTATCAACAAAGAAATGGTATCTTCTCCAAATGGCCAACAGCAAGTGTTATAACCAAGGAGACGACAAGTAAAGACAACTACGTAGGAAAAATTGTTTGGTTAAAAGGACTGGTAACTTCAGTCACTTTTGATTCAACAAAGTACACCATAACACTGGACGATGGTTGGGGAAAAATAGAGATAAGAAAAGAAGAATTCTCGAGACTTTTCCAAAACTCTTTAAATTCTCTTAATAATAGAACCGTAAAATTCTACGGCGAACTTTGGAAGGAAAGTGGCATATTTAAGATTCTTTTGAGAGCTGAATTTGAGTATGTTTTCGAAGACTGAAGCATACAGTATCATTTCATCATTTTATAAAGAGGGGGTTAAAGCATGTCAAGGGCAAAGTGGAGCATTTTGGCACTCGGGATTTTGCTTGTTTCACTGGTAGTACTCTTCAGCTGTACGAAAACGGTTAGTCAACCTGTCGCAAAGGAACAGATCAACGTCTCCGTCAAAGTCAACCTGGAGTCTTACTCTGGATTAAAGTCTGTTTCATCAAGCATCACAGCTTTTTTAGATGACCTCGAAAAAGTCAAACTCTTGGTAAAGGATTCAAGCAATAACGTAGTAAAGAGCGATGAAACAACACAGAAGTCCAACATCAGCTTTAACATACAATTAGACCAGGCAGGTACGTACACGTTTGAGATTCAAGGTTTAGACAAAAATGGTACAAAAATTTTCGGTGGTTCAAAACAACAAGCGGTAATTATTGGAACAAACAATACAGTGATTATCGATGCAACTTTTGAACCAGGTACAATTAAAACTACCGTTGAATTCTCAGACGAAGTATGGGACAGATACAATGTGGAATTTGCAAAATTAACTTACAAAAAGGATACAGACACTCAAGGTAACGGAGAAACGATGAATTTAAACATCAACAGCAAATCAACAAACACTGAAAAACAAGTACAACCTGGTATGTGGAATGTAAAATTTGATATAAAACTCAACGCTAAGGACCAGTACACAACTCCCGCTCAATGGCAACCACAAACACCACCTCAAGTAAGCATACCCGTTGATCCAGCTAAAGTAAGAGAAATTAAATTTAAAGTACAATTCAACTCACAAAGAAATGAACCTGAGGTAGTAGTCGTCGTTACACAAGTAAATTTACCGTTCATTGAACCAGTAACTGACTTAGCGGTAACTTGGAATAAAGCAAATAATACGTTAAGTATTTCCTGGAATTACAACCAAGCAGGAGCTACATTCTATGTTTATAAGGAGATAAAGAACATAGAAAATGGACAAGAATATTATTACTACGAACTTGTAGGTTCAACTCAAGAAAAGAGTTATACAATAGAAAATTACACAACACAAGAAAACGATAGAATCAACGGAATTGCAATTAACGTCGTACTCGATGGAAAAGAGAGCGGCTTAACGAAGCTTTCTAAAGCTCAATTTACCGAAGCATCTCAAATCACCGTTGGAAAGGTTACGAACCTTTCAGCAACGTACGATGGTGAAAAAATAAAATTATCTTGGACGTACGCACAACAATCTAATGGATTCAGAGTGTACAAGAAGTTAACAGGTGGAGATTACCAACTTATAGGTCAAGTTCAAACCTCTCCGGCTGAGGTAAGTTTATCGTCCAATGATTATAATAACTTAGCTGAGGTAGCTGTATCCGTGGTTTACCAAGGAATAGAAGGTGAAAAGGAAATCTTAGCAAAAGCCAATATATTACCATTCGACGGAGGAGATGGTACAGCACAATCTCCATACTTAATAAGAACAGCTTGGCAACTACAAAGACTTGGAGACTCATCGTACTTATCATCTGGAAAATACTTCAAATTAATAAGCGATATTGATCTTCAAGGAGCTACTTGGTCCCCAATCGGAAGTTATCAAACACCATTCAAGGGTAATCTTGATGGAAATGGCAAGAAAATCAGCAATTTGACATATAATAATGGTGATACCTCAAACATCGGTTTATTTGGTTATATTGAGTCAGCTACGGTAAAGAATTTGACAGTAGAAAATGCTAACTTTACTGGTAAATCCTACGTTGGAGCGTTAACTGGAGGTATGAAGAACTCAACAGTTGAAAAAGTTGCTGTTATTAATTCGTACATCGAAGCAAAGGACAGCACGAATAGTAACCATGCTGGCGGACTTGCAGGTGATATAAACATAGGTTGTACAGTTTCCAATTCATTTGTAAGAGATACTACAGTAAAGGGCGCAAAGGATAGAATTGGAGGATTTGCCGGTAGAATATATGGAACAAGCACCAACAAGACAACGGTAAGCAACTGTTACGTTCAATCCACAACAGCGGAAGTGGTAGGCGCTTCCGGTGCTTTAACAAACGCTGGTGGTTTTGTTGGCTACTATAATATTGCATCAGATAGCGGTGGAGTTATCAACTGTTACAGTGCTATAAAAGTTACGAACGGCGGTGGCTTTGCAGGAAATGTAGCTTCAAACGGTAAATCGGGTGCCGCTTCAAATTACTTCGATACGCAAGTAGCTGGTACAACTACAGATGGTCTTGGTCCGTCTTTAGGTGTTTCTGGTAAGACAACAGCTGAGATGAAACAACAAGCTACGTTCGCTGGCTGGGACTTCACAAATATTTGGCGTATAAACGAAGGTCAAGATTACCCAAGATTGAGATGGGAACAGTAATTTTTGCTTTGCTTGTCACATATTTCAAGACCGATGGGAAAATATCCCATCGGTCTTGTTAGTCTCAAAAGTACTTAAAATAAAGACATTTTCGACGGAGGTGTTAGTGGTGTTTTTTAGAAAATCTCGTGTCTTTATCTTTGCTTTATTTATTATTTTAAGCTCGTTGTTGATTGTTATGCAAAGTTGTGTCCCTCAACGTCCGAATCCAACAGCTGATGATATTTATTCTTGGAAGATGGAGATTCTCAATTCGCCGAAAAATGTTTTGGTAAAGCAAATAAGTGGTGTACTTGTACATGTTAGTGGTAGTGATGGTATTATACATGATGGTAAAACAGGGATATACGTGTATAAAGGAAATTTTTACTCAAGCGATAAAGATAAGAAGGTTACATTGACAAACGTTACAGGAACTCTTTACAAAGATTCAATTCAAATAGACTTTTCTAAAGGTGGTACTAAGAGTCTTTCGACATCTTCGGAAAATATAAGTCCAGCTAATCTAAACACAGTGCTTACGAAATCTGACAAGGATCGTGCATTATGGGATCAGCGTTACGTTCTTGCTTATGGGTACATAAAAAAAGGAATTACTCAGACAGGTGATATTATTTTTTCTTACGAAACAACATCTGGTACCTCTCAAATTCCTATTTCTATTTCTCCGTCTATATTGACGACTCCTTTGAATTATGATACGGAAGCAACGCTAACTGGGTTTACACAATTTATCAACGGTGGTTGGAAGTTGAATGTAGTTTCCGCTGAGATTGGTAAAACTATCGTTGGTGATGGGATTTTTGTCGACGAAGTGGTCGATGGGTTAACTTTTAAATCGCTTGGTAATACGTACAAATTAATAGGACTTGATGTTTCCCTCAGTGAAAATCCAAAAGCTGATCTTGAGAATTTCATTGTTCAAAACAATAGCTTTGTTCAGGTTCAACAGAAAAAGACTGTAGAAGGTGAAACTTACGTCTTTTTATATAGTTCAGATGGTAAGAAGTTCTACCAGGAAGAAGTTCTCAAAAATGGAAAAGCAAGACCAGATTTCGATGCTTCCATAGACGATAACCAAACTTACGAAATTTTGAAAGATGCATATAAGCAAGCTTATGATAAGAAATCAGGTGTTTATTCACTCTTTTCAACTGCCACAATTGTCAGTACAAATACCGCTGCTGAAAGCAATTTGAACAAATTCGTTATCGTTAGTGGTACTGTAAAAAATGTAATAAAGGATACAAACGGAAATTGGGAGATAAATGTGGATGATTGGCTAAAGGTAGTTGTGAAAGCTGGGAATTATAAGTATTTATTCTCAAGAGAGCTAAATATCTTAAAAGATAAACTTGCGAATTTCTTTGGGTATTTAACAAAGCCTGAAGGTAGTAGTTCTTATGTGATGGAGCTAAAAGCCGAATGGGAATATTTCTCATTCGCAGGTGGTAGCGGTACACAAGACGATCCTTTCCTTATAGAAACACCTTTGCAGTTGTTCAGTGTTAGAGCACTTGCTACACAAAACAAATATTTCAAGTTAAAAGCTGATATAGATCTAACTGGCTACTCTTGGACACCAATTGGAACTTATTCGTCAAATCTATCTCAATCAGCTTTCCAAGGTGTATTTGATGGAAATGGTTATAAGATAAAGAATATCACTTTTAATGACACAAGTGCATCAAACGTCGGTTTATTTGGATATATTTACAAATCCACAATTAAAAATCTTGTTATAGAAAATGCTTCTATGATTGCCAATCAACGGGTGGGAGTACTCGCCGGTGCTTCGCAAGATTCGACAATTGAGCAAGTTAAAGTTATTAACTCATCAGTTCGTGCTGAAATAGATGGTTCATGTTACACAGGAGGACTTATCGGAGATGCAACTGATGGTACCAAAGTGAAACAATGCGTGGTTTTAAATACAACGGTAAGCGGTAAGAAATATGCTGTTGGAGGCTTAATTGGACAATTGAAAGGTACAACTACAAAACCCGTGCTTGTGGAAAATAGTTACGTTCAAGGTGGAGAAGTTAAGAGTGACTATTCATCAACGACAGCCTCAGCTGGATTTATATGTAATTACACCATACCAACAGGTGGAGGAGAAGTTAAGAACAACTACGCTGCAATAAAGGTTACGAATGGACAAGGATTTGTTGGATACATTGTTACCGCTGGAAACGACCAAGGAGCATCGAATAATTACTTTGATAAAGACGTTGCGGGTACTTCGAATGATAAATTAGCAGGTAAGGGTGTTACAGCGAAAACTACCAGTGAAATGAAGCAAAAGAATACGTTTAACGGTTGGGATTTCGATAATATATGGAAGATCGATGAAGGAACAGATTATCCAAGATTGAATTGGGAATAATTTAACGATAAACGGGAGGTGTCTATTTTGACTACATTTAGGAAATTCAGCTTTTTAGTTATTATTTTCATGTTGTTTTTTTCTTCTCTTTACGCATTCAAACTGGACTTTAGTTTAACTGGCTATTTAACTTACGACATAAACAATGGGACATACGATAACTTTCCAATGGTTTATTGGACAATAACACTCCCAGAACCGTTGAGTAATTTTTCATTGAAATTGACAGATTATATTACATACACACATGGAACGTTTGACGTTTTTGGGTACAATTTGATCCTTCCAAGGTACTATTTTATCGATTCACGTTTCGATTGGGCTGGTTGGAGAACAACTTTTCAGCTGGGACGTTTGAGACTTACAAGAAGTCTGACTCAAAATTACGAAAGTGTAAGATTAGGTGGTTTTAAGTTCGATACCTATGACACAAAAAATCAATCACCTCTCACGGTGGGCGGAATAGCTGGATATACAAGTTACAAAAGTGGAAATTACACGTACGAAATAGGAGGAGCCTACAGCATCGATTTAAATAAATTTGCTCTGTACGGTGTTTTAACCATGAATCTCGAGCAATTGGGAACTGGTAAACTCGGAGTTTATTATGAAAATAGATATGAAAATGCATCCATTAATTATTCACATCAGATGAAAGGGGACTATGGTCAAATCAATGTTTGGACTGGACTTGCAGCTGTGCAAAGTAATCTATTAGAACCGAGTTTCATCTTGGGTGCTACATGGAAAAATGGTCCATGGAATATCAACGGACAATTTTTATACATAGGTGCAAATAAATACGATGTGGAATTTGGGTCGGGCGAACCTTCTGAGCCAAATTCATCGTACTCTTGGAATTTCATGTCGGAAATCGGATACGATTTCAGTCAGTTTTATCTTGGAGCATTTTTGAAGTATAATAGTAGATGGTTGGCGAATGAGTGGTTACCACTTTACGGGCTCAAGTTAAAAATCGCCGACTTAACGCTTTCGTTTGGAAACGGAGATTTGAGTTCTTCGTTACTGGATGTACAAAACGTACTTCTTCAACTTACTTACAACTATAAGGCATCTGTTGATTTTGTTAGTGTATTATCGAGTTTCTTTGTTCAGCCAACAACCTTTTCTTCTTCAAGAAGTACAACTACTGAACAAACAAAACAAACACAGAGTACCCAAACTTCTGTTAAAATCAAAGACCTTTACAAAATGCCGGAAGGTTCAAAGGTTACCGTCACTGGTGTTGTACTTTCACCTGTTGGATTGCTTAGTTCAAGCACAACGTACATAAACGATGAAACAGGCGGTATCATGTTGTACGGAAAGAGTTTACCTACCGATTTGAAAGTGGGTGATACCGTAAGTGTTAGCGGAAGTACGAAGATTTACAACGGAATTCTTGAAATAATTGTAGACTCTGTTACGAGAATTGGTAGTGGTAAAGTAACGCCAAAATATACCGATTCAGTAAACGAAGAGTTCCTCTCTGATTTGGTGAGTATAACTGGAACTGTTAAGAATATCTCAAAAGATACTATTATCGTTGAAACTAAAAAAGATACAGTTAAAGTCTACATAAAATCCGCAACTGGAATCAGTATTTCTAATCTGGAAGTTGGAAAGACTATAGAGGTTCTGGGAATTGTTTCGCTCTTCAAGAATGAATATGAAGTTCTTCTAAGATTCCAATCTGACATAAAATACTAAAACCTAAAAACTAAAAATGTGTACGGGAGGTATAACGTTGTGAAAAACGGCTTTTTTAACAGCTATACCAAAGATTATTTAAAAAACTTACTCTTAGTGTCTCTGATAGTATTAACTTCTCTAAGTTTATTTTATTCATGTCAAAGTGCCGAGCAAATATCAAAAGATATCGAGGTTATAGACGGAGACACACTTAAATTCAATGGTAAAACCGTAAGAATTATTGGTATAGATGCTCCAGAAACATATTCTGGTGGCTCGAAACCGGTTGGAGAATTTGGTCAAGATGCTAAAAATTATCTTTACTGGTTTGCTGCAAATCACACTATTTCCATTGAACCAAAAGGAACAGATAGTTACGGTAGAGTGCTCGCTTACGTATTTGGAACTGACTCAACGGGAAAAAAGTACTTGTACGAAGCTTCTTTAACAGAATTGGGATACGCACGACCTTTGCTATATAGAGAAAATTACGTGGCAAGTTATATACAAGGTATAATAGATGCCTACAAAAGAGCTTACGAAAATAAAAGAGGTATATACTCAAAGTTGGATAACGCACCAGTGATAACAAATAAATCAAATTGGACGAGTTACGTTGGAAAAATAGTTTATCTTGAGATGCAAGTATCAAATGTCTACAAGTACAGCGGAACGTGGTACATCGTTTCTGATTTTGCCGTAATTAAAATTCGCGAAGACGAATATACTTATATCTTCAGTAATTATAACTTGTACAGTCTTAAAAACAGAGTTGTTCGTTTTTATGGTGAACTTTGGAACGATGAAGGCAAACCAACTATCATGTTACGTGCGCCATGGGAGATTAACGTTTTAAATTGATTTTTCGAATTTAACTATACCATCCAAGGAGGTAGGTTGAGTATGAAAAAAGTTTTTGTGTTCTTTATTCTTTCCTTATTTGTGTTAAGCTTTGCCCAAGGGATAGTGAGTTTACAAAAAGTCTATCAACTCAAAGAAGGTGACACGGTGGAAGCAACCGGTGTCGTACTTATCTCACCAAATGCTCTTATGAACAAAACGACTTGGATACAAGATGCAACAGCTGGAATTATGTTGTACGGGAACCTTCCAGAACTTAAAATAGGTGATGTTGTAAAGGTTACAGGTAAGACTAAATTGTACTACGGAATACTTGAAATACTACCAGATAAAATTGAAGTTATCGGTAAAGAACAGGTTCAACCCGTGAATTTGAACAAAATTTTTGAAGAAGAAGCGAAAAAAGGTCAAATTACTAAACAGAAAATAGGTGAATTGTTTAACAACAATATGTCAAGATTGGTATCCGTATCCGGTGTAATATCTGATATTCAAGCCTATCAGTTCATTGTAAAGACCGATTATTTTGATATATTGATATACATCAGGAAAGAAGCAAATATATCTACGAAAGAATTGAAAAAGGGTGATAAAGTCACGGTTAACGGAATTATGTATCTTTACAAAGATACATTCGAAATCCTTCCAAGATTCCAAGCTGATATAGTTAAAAATTAAGTGTAAAAAATGAAAGAAAGCCCCGAATCGGGGCTTTTTCTTTCACACTATATTTTTAAACAATTCTTCAACACTTTCACTTTTTCTTATAAGTCTTACTTCAAATTTTCCGTTTTTTTCATTTACAATTACTTCAGCTGGTCTTGGCATTGAATTGTAATTATTTGCCATGGAATAACCATACGCTCCAACGTCTTCTATAACCACAAAACTTCCTTCTTTTGGTATTTTAATTGCTCGCTCAAGTGCAAGGATATCTCCAGATTCGCATAGAGGTCCAACTATATCGACTATCTGTTCTTCTGAACTTTCATCGTAAGGTTCTAATATACTTACACGGTGATAAGCGTTGTACATAGCTGGTCTCATGAGAACGTTTATTCCACCGTTAACAACGACGAAGTTTTTGTGAGGTGTTCTTTTTACATACTCCACTCTAAGGATGAGTACACTTGCTGGTGCGATTAGGTATCTTCCGAGTTCGGTTATCACTAAATCAAATGGTTTTAGATAGGGGATGATTTTTGATTTGTATTCTTGTACATTAAGTTCCGCGTCTTTGTAATTAATTCCCCAGCCACCACCGATGTTTATCTTTGAAAAGCCGTACTTTTTCGATAGCTCAACTACCTTTGAAATCGCTTCTTCGAATGGTTCAACATGGGTAATTTGTGAACCGATGTGAATGTGAAAACCAGATAGCTTCAGTTTCTTTTCTTTTAGTGCTTTTTCAAGTAATCCATCGAGCAATTCAAGGTGGATTCCGAATTTGTTCTTCTTCAATCCTGTTGATATGTGCGGGTGTGTTTTAGGGTCAACATCTGGGTTAATTCTCAGGAAAAACTCCGCATCTGAACCCAGTTTTGCCCATCGTTCGTATTCTTCAACTGAATCGATATTTATGTATTTAATTTTTTTCCCAAGGTACTCCATATCAGCCATAGATTTTCCATTTCCGTTCCAAACTATCTTTTCGTCTGGAATGCCGGCTTTCTTTGATGCATAATATTCACCTATGGAAACTATATCTGTACCAAATCCAGATTTACCAAATAATTCCAAAATCCTCGGGTTGTTGTTTGCCTTACATGCAAAAGTTGGTAAGAGGTTTATTCCTGAGAATGTATCTTTGACAATTGCAATTCTTCTTTCAATTTCACTTTGCGAATACACATAAACAGGTGTTCCATAAGTTTCTCCTATTTGTTTGAGTAATTCTTTTGTAAATAGCATCCCAGCACCTCACAAACCTAATTTTATTTTTCTACTTTTTTCAACCTTACTGCCGTTCCGTAGGCAAGTATCTCCGCTGCACTTTGCATAACTGAAGATGACCCAAATCTAACACCGACAACAGCATCTGCACGAAGTTTTTCTGCTTCAGCTATCATTCTCTTTAATGCGATGTTCCTGCTCTCAACGAGTAATTCGGTGTAACTTTTGATTTCTCCACCTGCAAGTGTTTTAAAAGCTGCTGCTAAATCTTTTCCAAGATGCTTGGAATTAACTATACTACCTGTAACTATTCCAAGTGTTTCGACAATTTCATACCCGGGAACGTAATCGGTTGTAACCAATATCATTAACTTCACCTCCCAGTTAAAACTTTACAAAATTAAATTTCCTTTTTCAAAAATATCTTATATGCGATGAATGTTATAATTAACGATACTATTATAACCCCGAAAGTGTACTTTAGATCAACTATATTTTTTTGAAATATCTTACTTCCGAGTGCATAGGCGTAAGTGTTCAATATTCTCAACGGTTTAAGTATACCAGCAACTGTTGTAATTGCGAGTGTACCAAGTCCTGCAAGTAAGGGTTTTACTTGGTCATTGAATATAACAGAGTAGAGTAAAGTGATGGAATACCAAAGTATACCAGCAAATAGAGAGTGCAATAAGAACTTCAAGCCAGTTGTATATTGATAGTTTTTACTGAGCAAAAATGAGTAAATAATCGGAAGTAAACTTGCCAAAACTAAAATTAAAACAAGTAAAATAAGACCGGTGAGAAATTTATCCATGAAGACTAACTTTCTGTTTCTTCGCACAAGTAAGAATGCCAACGTACCGTTTTCTGTCTCTCTGGAGAATAGTGGAAATGCCATTATAATACCGATTATTGGGATGATTTGACCAAAATTTTTCCCGTACCATTGTGAGTTGATGTAAAAACTCCATTCTTTTAGTCTGTTTAACATGCTTCCTGGTAGAAATTTCTCAAGTTGAGGATTACCTGAGTACCCTTCGAGCATCGATACTGTGAATTTTTGAAACGGTGCCAGTACGAAAAACAGGATAAGAACGGTAATTGTAATTCCTATAACTCTCACTCTCATATCGTAAAATTCTTTTTTCATCGTTCTTCACCCCTTACATTGCTGTTAGAATTACTGCCAAGTACTATAGCTTCAAAGAGTATATCAAACGTTATAGGTTCACACGTAAATCCATTTTCTTGTGCCCATTCTTTCTTTACAACGTACACGTTTTCACTCTCAGTACTTTTGTATTTATAGCCACTCACGTTTTTTGATTTGTCGACACGAATCGCACAGTATTTTTCCTTTATGTCATCGAGATAACCAATTTCGATGATTTTTCCTTTGTTCATAATTGCAACTTTATCGGCGACTTTCTCCACTTCACTTAGGATGTGACTTGTATATAGGACAGAACTTCCATCAAACGGAATATTTCTAATCATTTCCAGTATTTGATTTCTCACAATTGGATCCAGTCCCCACGTTGGTTCATCGAGTATGTATAGCTCCGCTCTTTGAGATAAAACAAGCGAAATGTAAAGCTGTGTTGTTTGACCGTTCGATAGTTCACTGACTTTCTCTGATAGTGGCATATCGAATTGTTCGATAAATTTAAAACATTTATCTTTATCAAAATCTTTTGTAATAGAAGCTGTTATCTCTATCATTTTTCTAACGGTGTAACTTTGGTACAATTCTTTGCCTTCTGGTAAATAGCCTACAGTCCCACTCAATTTGATTTCCCCACCGTCTTTGTTTCTGAGTCCGAGGATACACTTAATTGTTGTTGTCTTTCCAGCACCATTTGGACCAAGCAAAGCGAAGACTTCGTTTTTATCAACACAAAAAGAGATACCATCAACTGCTTTTATGTTTTTATAGTACTTTCGTAAATCTCTAACTTCGAGAACCAATTGCGCCACCTCCTTACTGTTTATCTGAATTAAATTGTGATTCTACAATACTCAAAATCTGTTCTTTTGAAACACCTGCTTGCTTAAGCTTTTGAATCATTTTTTCAAGTTCTTCGATTAACTCTAACTTGATTTTGCTGTTCTCTATATCAGTAACAACATACCCTTCTCCACGTTCTGCGCGTATTACACCTTCAATTTCAAGCTCTCTGTAAGCTCTTGCCACTGTGTTTATGTTGACACCTATGTCTTTTGCTAAGGTTCTTATCGAAGGTATAAAATCACCCGGTTTCAATTCACCATTTAAAATTTTGCCTTTCACTTGTTCTTTTATCTGCACGTAAACAGGTACATGAGAATGAAAATCTATACTGAACCACATTTAAACACCTCTCTTTCTATTTCTCTATGACGTATACTGTAATATTGTACTATTACACTAAGGAATTGTCA
>CAZOAS010000017.1:0-20908 GCA_964577745.1 uncultured Fervidobacterium sp. | reverse complement strand
AAAGAACTAAAAGATGTACCACAGGAACAACTTTTAGAAAATCAAAGTTTTTACAAAGAGAGATAATGAAATACGTGATATCTTCTATTCGACATTTTTTTGACAATTTATTAACTATTCCTTAGATAAAAGATGAATCTTACAATAGTTTACAACTTTCAAGTATTTCAACACACTGTGGCTGGAACATATTAACAAGTAAGCAAAAACTAATCCTAATATAATCAACGATGAATTCTACATCCTTTGCTAACATCATTATTTCAAAGCGTTAGAAACAATGTTTTAGCTCTTGATTAATAAACATATTTATGCTATAATTATGCATGATTTGTTAGCCACATCTCCAAACACCTCAATACATTACTATATTGTATTGTTTGTTTTTAAGATTTTGATTAGTCTGAAAGTTATTTATTTTGCTTGATTTTATTTCCCTTTTATGGTACAATCTTTAATATACCTTAGGAAAATTTTTCACATACAATAGGTGAATAATGGGAAGACCCCGAACAATTATTGGGAAGTTTTTTTGATACTTCTAAAAGATTTAGCGGTGTACTCCTTTGTGGGTCTTTGACATATGAATTATCAACGTAAGTTTTCAAACAACAACCTAATGTAACGTTAAGGTTTATTTGTTAATAGTAAGGTACAACTCAAAATAAAATGATTAGTAAATTAAATCAAATGAATCAAAAGCATAGCTAAGACTGACCACGAATTACGATTTAGTAAAATCACATTAAAAAATGCTGGAAATAGAATTATACCTCTTGATTTTCTTTAAAACTTTGTGTTATAATATGCGTGGTATTTCTTAGTTCATTTATAAAAGTTTCACCATATTCATCCACAACACATTCAAGGTAGGAGGTGTCTGTATGAGAAGAAAGCTTTCCTTAGTTTTTGTAGTGCTTGTTCTATCAGTTTTAGCGTTGGCTCAGCCTGTATTAACACAAAGAGCACCAAAGGCTGTGCTAAAAGATTTGGAAGACGTCAGTGTTATGGCTTCAACGATTGACGGTGAACTCATAGCGGCAGCTGGACAAAACGGTGGCGGTATTATCCTTTACAACGTTGCAAAGAACAACCCACAAAGATTCTTTGAGCAACCAACAGAAAAGTACGTCGACCTTTCATTTGCAAACGACAAAGTTTACTTGGCAGGTCTTGGTGTAGACGGTTCTGTCAGAATTTGGAACGTCAGAGTTTTAACAGGTGACGAACAAGGTAAAAACTTGTTAAAGACATACACAAGAACGATTGCAAATCCAAAAGCTATCGCGTTGGGTGCAGTAACACAAATTGGAAAGAGATACCTTGCTGTAGCATCAGAAGACGGTATATTAAAACTTTACGATGTTTTCGCACTTACAGAAAAAGCCATTGACCAAGTTGATCTCAACATGCCAGTTTCAGACATGTTCTTCCTCAGCGATGGTAGAACACTCGTAGCAGTCAGCAAAGAAGTTTTGGTGCTTGTAAACGTTGATGAAATAAGAAATGTAAAAGCATCAATTAAGACTCTCGCAATTGTACCAAACAGACAAATCACCCTCAACGCAGCAGTAACAGCTGTTGCACAAATGAACTACGTTGAAAAAGATGCAGCATTGTTGGGTTTAGAAGATGGTAGCATTGCTTACGTTAACTTCGCAAAAGAAGTTGCAGGTACAGAAAACGAAGTTTTCTATGTTGCAAAACTCTTCGATGCTCCGGTTACAACACTCGCAGTTAGCAGCTATCCAAAGAGAGAAAGAGTAGTATTTGCAGCATCTGACGTCATGACAATTCCTTTGAAAGATATCGATTCAAGAGTTAGATTGTTATCTAACCGCGATAAACTTACGGATGTTGTTTATCTTGGCACTGGTAGAAATGAAGTATACGACGAAGGTAGCGCAATTCAAGGATACGAAGGAGCAACATACGTTGGTTCAAGTGGCGCTGGTGCAGCTAACACAGTAACAGTTGAAGCACCTTCTTACAGATACGATTATGCGACATTAAAAGAAGTTTTACAATTAGAAGAACGCACAATTCCAGTTGCGATGACAAATGCTCTTGTAAGAGTAGTTCGCGATGGAGAAGTTGTAATCGAAAGACAACTACAACAACTCTGTATGTTCGTTCTCGATCTTAAAGAAACAAAAGATCCAGAACTTGCAAAAGTTAAAGGTATATACGTTCCAAGAGTATTCGCATTCGACTACAAATGGTTGTCAGCAAGTGAAGTTGATCAAATCAGAAACATCAAATCAGCAGTTATCGATCCATTCCTTGACAGATACTACGAAAGATTCACAAGAAATTCTCAAACACTTGATAGAAATTCGTTCTACCTTGTTCTTGGTACAGAAGAAGAACTTGTAAGAGTTAACATGAACTATGAAGCTAATAAGCGTGTACTCCCAGAACAATTAGGTCAAGCTTCTGGTTCCTACTCAGCAAAATTGGTAACAAAACTTGACTACTACGGTCCAAAACAATACGTAGAAAACTTCAAAGTAACAGCAAATGGAAGATACTTACTCGCTCTTGATGGTAAAGCCGCTGGAGTAATTAAGATTTGGGATCTCACATTAGCAGATAGCATGAAACCTGGTGAAAATGAACCAGCGATCGTAAGAACAGCTCCAGTCGTAGCATTCAGACCAGCAAACGATTTACCAATTGTTGACTTCTTCAGCATTTCCGAACTTGGCTTGTTAGTAGTAACAGACGGTCAGGAAGTTATAGCTCTCAGAGCAGAAAAAGGTTTCGCAGGTGTAATGAGCAGAACAGATACGTTTGTTCCATACGCAAGATACTCAGCTATAAACAGAGCAAGATTCATACAAATTGAAGCCTACTACTCAGGTCGCGAAAACAAATACTTTGCTCTCGCATTCCTTAGCAATGGTCAAGTCATGGTCATTGAACTTGGTGGCTTAAAAGATGGTAAATTCGTTCCAACAAGCGGTTACTGGAGACTCATTGGTCAAGAATTCCCAAGAAATATCGAAGCTGTAAGAGTCAAGATAATTCACCACCAGAAAGAACCAGGAACACTCGAACCATACATAATAACAGTTGAAAAGTTCCTTGACGCAAGAACAGAAGAAGAAAGATACGCATTGAGATTCTGGAGATTGCTCGGTGATGAGCTCATCACAGAAATCAACCCAGGTGCTCTTGTTGAAACACCAGAATCAATAACAGTTTCCGAAGATGGTGCATACATAGCAGTTTCTACAAAAGATTCCGTAAAAGTTTACAAATTTGCTGATCTCTTGAAACTCTGGACAAGACCATTCAACATAATCGAAGAAAAGAACGTAACAGCACTTGCAATACTCCCAGGTGGCGCTGGCAAGTTGCCAACAGTAGTCATGGGTAAAGACACAGGTGAAGTTTACCTTGCACAATTAGTAGATAAAGCACAAGCAGTAATTTCCTCAACACAAGCATTCGTTGCTCACGAAAATGCTAAGATATTCAGAATCATCGCAAGAGGTGCTTACTTAGTAACATCCTCCGAAGATGAAACAATAAAGATTTGGTAATTCTAAATTACTCAACAAAACGACCATGGGCGTCAGCCCATGGTCGTTTTTTATTTTTTTAACCGTTATATGCAAGGTACGATATCGAATTATCCAATTACCAAATGAAATAAAAAAGAGCTCCTTTTAGGAGCTCTTTTTTCGTTTTTTATCTCGTTTCTTCCTTTTCTTTCAATTTTTTCACAATAAACGACGCAACGTGTATTCCTTTCGTTCCTCTTCCAAATCCCGCATCGACACCGTTTTCAAGAGCCATATCATTGTTTATCTGTGTTCCTCCAACGATTATGAGTACTTTGTCCCTTATACCTTTTTCAATTGCCAGTTCATTGAGTCTTCTCATGTTCTTTATGTGCACGTCGTTATGTGTAATTATCATGGAAGCGAGTATTGCATCTGCCCCAGTTTCTATAGCAGCATCGATGAGTTTTTCTGGTGGTACGCTTGTGCCAAGGTATGTGTATTTTATACCGTATTTCTCTATACCACCGTGCTTTATATCGAGCACTTCACGTAATCCAACGGAATGTTCGTCTTCACCAACCGTTGCTGCAACAACTTTGATTGGTCTTTTTTCTACGAAACTGAAAAGTTCTTCTTCAGGTAGCGTTTCAGGTTTTTTGGGCAATTGAAGTTCGTCAACTTTTATTTCAAATGGTACTTTGGCTTTTAATTCAACGTATGTTCCTTCCGACGGATGAAGTACCGTTTTAGCTATTATCGTTGGTTCTTCCAGTCCAAGTTTTTCACATACTGCCAACGCTGCAGCTTCTGCATATTCTTCAGGTAATGAGAATGTCATATCGAGTTGTATCCAACCATCTGAGAACCATTCAACCTCAGGTTTTATAACATTTCTTTTTCTCATATCTCTGATTCGTTCAAGTCGCAAATTGACGTTGTCTGTTTCGTCGAGCTCATCGATAAACTGGATTTTTTCTGGTTTGTGGAATGTACAACCACCGATGAGGTCACATGGCTTTTCGATACCTTCCGGTAGATTGTTATAGCCAAAGTGTTCACAAACAGGTGCCATGTAGTCTGGATCTCTTGGAACTACGGTACCTGCTGCGAGTTCTCCATCTTTCTTTCTCGCTATACCATCACCGAAGCGTTCTGGATAGTATCCGTTATCGACAAACATACCTGCTTCGAGTGCTTCGAAATATCCACCCATATCGAGTATCTCTTCGAGCATGAGTATAGCTCTCATTTTAAGTTCTCTTACTTTGTCTCTTATAGCCTCTTGGTCAATTTTAACGTATTTCTTTATACCATCGAGAGCTATCAATGTATGCTTTGCCGTTTCAACACCACGTATGGAGTTTATATGCCATGGAACGTTTCTTCCCTCATCTGGTGTTATCGTGGATTGTAAGTCTGCGCTTGTCAATCTTGAAAGCATAGCGTTGATTACGTGTACCCTTGTTGCATCGAAAAGGTCAGATTCTATGTATCTTGTGTTCATCTGTGCTCTGAACCTATAGCCTTGGAACAACTCTCTCAATGCAATTGCATATGGTAAGTCAATTCTCATCTCCGGTAATGGAGCAATTACCGGTGGAACTGTTGAAAGTGCGATGTTTTCTTTTGGCATTCCAACTTTCACAGAGTACATACAGTTTATTCCGTGCTGTACGAGTAATTCGGGCATAACTGTCCATGCGAGTTTTGCTGAAGCATTTGCGTTATGTGCACCATCTATTTGGAGCATACCTGCCCAAGCCATTATCTTCTTTGCAACTGCCGCATCAACAAATGAACGAACTGGATTGACACCTCTGTAAAGCACGTTGTACTGTGGATCTTGGTGTGCACCGTTAACACCTTCTTCGGCAAAGAGTACAGCAATTTCTGGTCCAGCAACACCTGAGACGTAACTGTGGAAGTTTATTGGTCTACCAACTTCTTCTTCGATTAAGTCGAGAGCTTTACGAGTTGCTCTGACTTGTTTTCTTGTAATTGGTATGCCACCAACACCTTCCGGTGTACCTTCTATCAATCCATCGAAGTGTGATTGTCCAAGTGTACGTATGACCATTATATGGTCGGCACCATGCCATGCTGCCATACGCATACGCCTTATATCATCTTCAAATCTTCCAGAAGCTATTTCTGATGTGATAACTACATCAGGTTGCGGGTCTATGTTGTTGAAATAATGCGCTGCCGGAAGTGGGATACTTTTCTTCAATGGTTCACTTATCTGGTAGTATTCGTATCTGTCAATTTTCGTACCTTCTGGTAGTTTCTTTCTCCATGTCCAGCCTCTGCGTTTTGGTCTGTATTTATCTAAATCTTTCAATATCTCATCAACATCTATTGGTTTCATTGGGTCGAGTTTATCCATTATTTACTCACCCCTTTAAATATCCTGTCTACTTCATCCCAGTATTCTCCGTTAATCATTCTTCTACCAGTTTCTATGTAATCTATGTTGTGCTCTTTAGCGATACGCCAAACGATATGTCCTGCCCCTTTGCCTAAGAGTCCCCTTTCGAAGATCATATCAACAAGTTTTTTAGCTTCCAAACTGTTGAATCCCATCCTCAAAAGTACAGACCTTTCTATAGAAGGTGTTGTATGAGTTTTCGCCAATTCAACGAGAGGATCCACAACCTTTTCTACAAGATGCCAAAAGTAAGCGTTTAATTCTTCGTCGGTCATTTTCTGAAGATGTTTCGACCTTTCAACAAAATCATCTGGTCTTGGCTTCACGATAATACCTCCCTTTCCGAAGACCGGAATCCGGAGTCCGGAATCCGGAATCTGTAAGATTAATAGTTTTGTATTTCTTTTATCCAATTATTGATTTGATCCTCTGTTGCTCTCAAGTCTTCTTTCAAGAATTCCATTTCCTCTTTTGTAAATTCACTTCTACCTTCGCGTTTTATGAGCTCTTTCAAGTAGCTTTTCTTCATATCCTCAACTGGGTATTCTATGTATCCTATCTGGGAAGGATGTTCAGGAATTGCTATCACTTTTCCCGGTTTGTCTTCTTTTATTGGGTCTCCTCTTTTAACTATCATTCCCGTCTTCTTTGCAAACGTTAACTGAGCTGATGGTAATTTTCCTGCGCCGGTGTATTCTGTTTCGTTGACAACGATGGTCTGGTCTTCATCCATCTCAAGTGCAAGGGCAATCGCTGCTGTGAGTGATGTGTTCCCTGCCGGCCCGCGTTGCAATCCTTCAAGGTGTGCGAGCATCTCTGTTACGTAAAACACCTCACCTTGTGTAACAAGTACGTATCTGTCCATGTATCTGAGAGGTCTTGCCGCATTCTTTGGTACATCGGATCTATCCGGGAATACGGCAAATGGTATACCAAAACCAGTATGGCCCGTTGTGAAATATTTCTTGTTGAAATCGTTATCACTTGCCATATGAAGTCCTCTCAAATCGACACTTGCACCGATGATTTTAGTTTCGTGAGCACCAGCTTTTTTAAGTCCGCGAGCAGTTCCAGTTATAAGACCGCCTCCTGCGTGTGTTACAACGACGGCATCTGGGAATTTTCCAGTCAGTTCTTTCATCTGCTCAGCAATCTCGTAACCAAGTGTCTCTATTCCTGCAATAGCGTAAGGAGAGTAAAGAGAGGCGTTGAAATAGCCAGTTTCTTCTAAAAGTAATAGTGTATAATAAAATAATTCTGGACCTACGGTTAATTGAACGACCTCTGCGCCATAAGCTTCACAAGCACGACCTTTTTCAAGTATCTCTGGTTGACCTCGCCAAGCACTATCGTAGCATTCCTGAACTATGATGCATTTCAAACCTCTTTTGGAGGCTTGAGAAGCAACTGCGGCGCCGTAGTTACCACTTGTAGCTGCAATTACACCTCTGTATCCCAGTTTTTGTGCATGGTAAACACTTACCGCAGCACGTCTATCTTTGAAACTTCCGGATGGATTAGTTGCTTCATCTTTTAGGAATATCCTTGCTCCTTTTCCTTTCGGTGCCAGCTTTTTGATAAGTTTATTGATATTTTTAAGTTCAACAAGCGGTGTATTTCCAACGCAAGTTTCAGCTTGGATACTTCGTACCTCTTCTATTGAATATCCAACTTCTTTCATCATCTTTTCATAATCAAAAGCAAAACCTTTGATTATGAACTTTTCGTAATCGATTCCAACAGCTTTTTTCATAATCTCAGCACGTCTTGCCATAACGGCTGTGTAAGAATTGTCTCTTATCATTGACCATCACCTTCTAAGAACTCACGTAGTTCCTTACCGATTGTTATCAACTCTGCCACTGGTTCACCAAAATCGTGTTCGTACTTTGGATTTACCGCTACTAATTTACCTGTGACTATTCTTCCAGTCATCGTTTGAATATCGACATTTTCACCAATTGAAGCATTTTCCTTCAAAAGAAAACCCTTTACACGCATTTGTAATGGTACTTTTTTCGTATCCTCAGGCACTTGAGGTGCACGTTCCTGAGGATTTAGAATCGTTACTTCTATCTGAACCCAATCACCTTTTTTTGCATTCATGGGAGGACACCTCCATTTCCGGAGTCAAGGCTCCGGTTCACAGTTATTTTGTAAAAGAAAGTATCGACCTTGGTACTGGTAAGTCTGCCATGCACTTTAGACCGGGTTGTGCACCTATTACTATTGGAATCATATTTGTTGCGATTGCGATTGTTGCTTTCCCACCCGGAATTTCTGGTTTAATAGATAGATTAATGTTAATATCACCGTATATTTCTATGTAATCACCTGTGTCAACACCTTCAAGATTTGGGTGAATTTGTTGTGGATGGTAAAGTTCGATAACACATTTATCGCCAACGTATGCCCTCGCTGAGTGATTGCATCCAGCGACCATACCAGGTTGAACTTTGACAACAGGTGTTTCCCTGTACACGTTGGATATAATTGGTTTTCTTTCTTCTTCCACTTTTGTTATATTCCAACCTAAAGCTCTTGAAATCATAGCTATGCTTTGTGGAAATCCTATATGTCCCACTATGGTACCCTTTTTCAGACCATCTTCAAACTGTTCAGGTGTTGTTCCAACGCCTTGAGTTTCCATAACTGTTTTTCCAAATGGTGAAAGGTCATTTATTCTCTTTGCTATGATCTTATCAACTCTTGTGCATACACCTGTTAAAGCGATTATCAAAGTATCGAGAACAAACCCCGGATTGACACCTGTTCCAAGGATTGTTACACCGTATCGTTTTGCTAAACTATCCATGTAAAGTGATTCTTCCGGATGGGAATCAAACGGAAAAGCCATCTCTTCGGCGATGGTGATTACGTTGGCATGGTTCTTTACTGCGTATTCTATTTGTGGGAGTACATCTTTCACAAAAGAGCTTGTAGCAATTACAACAAGATCAGGGTTTGTTTCCTCTATAACATCTATGGAATCTCTCACTCTCACACCGTATGTGCCGATTCCCAAAAGCTCTCCAACGTCTTTACCTATGAATTCTGGATTTTTATCGATTACACCAACAAGCTTCATAAATCCACTTTCGGCAACATTCTTTGCAATTCCCCTACCCATTGCACCAAATCCCCAAGTCACTATACGCATGATACGAAACCTCCTTTTTAATTCGGAATCCGGAGTCCGTAGTCTGGACTCTTATAATATTGTACAAAATTTCTCTTATCATTTTCAACTTTGTATGGTGATTAGCTTCAAATGCTATCGATAAAGGCAATTCTATAGTTATTTTATACTCTCTTTCTCACTCTTTTGCTTGAGTATGCTCATTTTCACGTGTATTATACAATTCGATGTCAAACCACGATTAATAATGTAAAATTAGTAGATTTCCAAAAAGCTGATCAAATCAAGTATGTACCTTATGATTAATATGGATGTAACAAACATTTTTCACGAATAGAGCATTGAAAACATTGAAAGTAACTCTTCAAATGGTATAATAAGCACGAAAGCTGATGAAAAAATTGAAGCTCAATATTTTTTTATAAGGAGGTTGGAGTTATGGCATCCAAAAAAGGTCTTACGGTAACTCTTATAGTCATCGCTATCATCGTTGTAGCTATCATCTGGGCGGTAGCAGCAAACAAGAGCAAAGCACAAGAAACAGCATCAACAGAAGAAGCAACAACAACAGAAGAAGTAACAACAGAAGAAGCAACAACAGAAGAAACAACAATGGAAGAAACAACAACAGAAGAAGTAACAGCAGAAGAAACAACAACGGAAGAAACACCAATGGAAGAAACACCAATGGAAGAAACAACAACAGAAGAAATAACAACAGAAGAAACAACAACGGAAACAACACAAGAAGCATCATATTAATCTGTGAATTAGAGAAAAATAAGCGGGCATCTTTAAGATCGCCCGCTTTTTATTTACTTTTCAAATCTTGAGTATATATGTTCGATATTTCTCAAATAGAAATCCGGAGTGAATAGCTCGTCAAATCTCTCTCCCAGATATTTTAAAACGTTTTTATCTTCTTTCAACACTTTTTGAAAATCTTCCCCACTTTCCCAACATCTGAGAGCAGCTCTTTGAACAATCGTATACGCTTCTTCACGACTCATTCCGGCATTAACGAGTGTGAGTAAAACCCTCTGTGAATACACAAGACCTTTCGTTACATCTATGTTCTTTCTTACTTTTTCTTCGAAAACTTTCAAGTTTTCAATTAGATAGTTAGTTTTCTCCAACATGTAATAAAGTGTCATCGTTGCATCTGGAAGAACGTAACGTTCAGCAGAGGAATGAGATATATCTCTTTCGTGCCAAAGTGCCATGTTTTCAAACCCTACTTGCGAATAGCTTCTCATTAATCTTGCCATTCCAGTCAATCTTTCGCACAGTATTGGATTTTTCTTGTGTGGCATAGCCGAAGAACCTCTCTGACCTTCTTTAAACGGTTCCATTGCTTCTAATACTTCCGTTTTCTGAAGATGCCTTATTTCTATGGCTATGCGCTCTATCAAACCAGCTATAAGAGCAAATATAGATAGCATGTGGGCTATATAATCTCTTGATATAACTTGAGTAGCAACAGGTGTGGGTCTTAAACCGAGCTTTTTTAGCGCAATTTCTTCGATTTCTGGATCGATATTTGCATAATTCCCAACTGCACCGCTTAGTTTACCAACGGCGATTTCTTCACGCACGTACTTTATTCTCTCGATATTTCTCAAAAGTTCGGCATACCAAGATAAAAATTTTAAACCAAATGACGTAGGTTCAGCGTGAACTCCATGTGTCCTACCAATCGTAGGCAAGTTTTTGTATTGGAGTGCTTTTTTATATAGTGAATTACCAAGTTTTTCGAGTGAGTTAATTATAACATCGAGGCTTCTCACCAAGGCAAGTGAGTTTGCGGTATCAACGATATCTGAAGATGTTAATCCGTAATGGAAAAATCGCGCCTCATCTCCCATGTTTTTTGTTACCGATTTTATAAACGCAATAACATCGTGGTCGACAACTTTTTCGATTTCCAGTATATCCTCAACATCAATTGAGGCTTTTTGCCTTATGGTATCTGTCGTTCCCTTTGGTGCAACGCCTTTTTCTTCGTACGCTTCAACTACAGCTAATTCAACCTCGAGCCATCTTTCGTACTGAGCTTTCAAAGTCCATAAACTTTTCAAAGGTTCAAGTGCGTATCGTTCTACCATCTTCATCCCCCCACGTTTTTTCTCGAAGTTCGGAGTCCGGAATCCGGAATCGGCGTAAAATAGTTTCTATTAGCGAGTTACAAGTTGCGGGCAAAAAGATTTCGAATAGCGATTTTCACTCACAACCTGGAACTCGGAACTTGTAACTAATTACTGATTCCCGACTCGAGTTTCCGTTCTATTATACTCTCAACGACTAAATCGTATCCTCCGTTTTTTTTACCACGGATTGCAACCAATTTAGCCGGTTTGTTATAAGAACCATGGAAAAATGCCATTTTTTGTGTGATTAATTTTTGCTTGGATAAACATTCTAAAAGGTATATAAGTATCTTTGGTGAAGAAACAAATACGAACGTTCCTTTATTTCTTAACAAATAAGCGGTCGCTTCAACAAATCGATTTATCAGTTCAAAATTCGCGTTTCTTGATACCTTTCTTATTTCATCGGGACTCTCTTTACCTATGTGAAAAGGTAAATTTGAAACAACCATATCGTAAGTTTCGCGCTCAAAATGTTTTTTTACCTCTCTTACGTCTATGTTATAGAATTTGATTTTTTCTTGGAGATTGTTGAGTATCAATCCTTGATTTGCTAACTCAACGAGCTCTTTTTGTAACTCAATTCCATCGACAGAAAGATTATACAACTTGGCAAGTGCAAATGCAACTATCCCTGTTCCACTACCAAGTTCGATTACTTTTTTTATATCGGATGTTGGTTTTGAGTACCACACTAAAAAAGCCGACGCATGCGTCGGCTTGTGTGATTTTGTATCAACGGTTAGTATGTCCCTTATTATATCACTTGAGAATTCATCAAATCTTTGCATGATTATCCACCAACGAAATCAACGAGTGACTTCTGTATAGCCATTGCTGCTGATTTAAGTGCCGCCTGAAGTACCGATTGTTGCATAGATAAGTCGGTCAAAACTTTTGTTAAATCGGCATCTTGTTCTTTTGATAAGTATTCTGTGTTGAATAATTTAAGATCTTCTATTCTTGACGATACCATTTCTGCCATTCTTGATGTTGAACCAACTTTTGCAAAGTGTTCCATAACAGATTTTTCAAGTACATCGATTTCTTTAAGTGATATCTCCGAAAGTTTCAATTCTTTACCTTCGTATAAAGACTGGATTGCATCATCGATAGTCGAAAATACTGTCTTACCGTTGTTCAATGTGAATACATCGTAAACCGTGACTCCATACTCTATGCTGTAACCAAGGACATTTGCTCTTCTGTGCACATTTGCTTCGATAGGTGTTACAATGTTACCATTTTCATCGACAGGTCTGAGTTCAGACCTTGCTCCACCAAAGATAAATTCATCACCTACGCGTGTATTCGCAACTTCGATAAGATGTTCTTTCAATGCTTTCAATTCGGCTGCGATAGCATTTCTCTCATCGACTGTGTTCGTACCGTTAGCGCCTCTTACCATGAGTTCACGTACCCTGTGGTACAAATCTGATAACTCTTGCAAAGTTGTATCGTAAGACTGAACAAAATTGTTTATGTGATCCACATTTCTTTTGAATTGCTCAAGTTCTCTCAATCGACTTGAGATATTCGACGCGCGGGTTGCGATAACGGCATCATCGCTTGGATATTGTACTTCTTTACCAGAAGACAATTTATCATGCATACGCGCAATTCTGTACAAACTCTGCTGAATATTAAACAAAGACCTTTCGTTTATCATATTATTTGTTATACGCATAGAAACACCTCCAACCTTCGGAATCCGGATTCCGGACTCCGGAGTCCGTTAATTATCATCTTCCAACCAGACCGAGTTTATCGATAACTCTTGAAATCATATCATCAACAGCGGTCATGACACGTGCTGCGGCGTTGAATGCTTGTTGATATTTAATCATATTAGCCATCTCTTCATCGAGGGATACCCCTTTAACACGCTCACGTTCGCCGTCTATCTCTTTTTTCATCAAATCAGTGTTGCTTTTAACCTTCATCGCCGTTTCGCTCTCAACTCCAAGTTCCGCAACAACACTGCCAAGGTATTCGTTAAATGTTTCAAGACCATCGTTCAATAACTTTTTATTTCTCAGTGCCGAAAGTAACTCAACGATCTTCGTATTTGCCCTTCCAGAAGGTTTAAAGACCTTCGCATCCCAATTTGGGTTCTCTTCCGTGTAACCGATATCCACTGCTAAAGTTTCTGGGTTGCTCTTTATAGTTGAGTTAACCGCCAGTTTTTCAACAAACCTGTAAGGTTCTTTCGGTAACTGCTGGTCTATGAATAACGCATCTGCTTTGATGTATCTGATTCTTTGATCCTCGGGTTTTTCAAACGGGTTTATGAAAACGAATCCTTCGTCCCAATCGTTAAGAGTATTACCATCTGGATCTATGAAACCAAGCGCTGTCCAAAGTGCCTCAGGTCCTTGTATAACTTTCTTCAGTTCAAATCCAAGCGATCTTGAACCTCTCAAAACGAATTTGCTGTGTGGTGTAACTTCTGCTATTATACCTGTGTTTGCCTCATTTATTTTATTTGCAAGATCTCTTATCGTCATTTTTGTTGGATCTATACGAATTTCCGTAGCTCCTATTCTTATCGAAAACGCTTGACTGCGATTTAGTATATTTTCAAGTGTTTCTTTTCCCGTATCGAGTGCTTTGTACGTTTCTATATGGAGATTGGCTTGGGTAAACAGACCACCGGAATCGGAAAGCTTTAAATTCTTTATGTTAAAATCGTTACTCTTGTTTGGAAGTATCAATAACTTGTCATCGTGTACGTAAGCAGTTATATGTGCGCCGAAGTGTGTGTTTAGTTGCGTTGCCAGGTCTTCCAAGGTTGTTGTATCTGTTATATTAATCATTTCTTCAATACCATTAATAGCTATTTTGTATTGTCCGGATAATACTTTAAAATCCCTTCTGTCAACGGCGAATATATCAACGTTTTTAGTGGAAAAGCCCATTGCGTTGAACATGTTACCATTGAAGTCTAAAGCGAGCGTATTTCTCAAATTTTGAGCCGATTCGAAATACAATCTGTATCCACCATCTCCATGAGCCCCTATTTTTAAATCGAACCATCTATCAGCAATACCATTCAGTGTATTTCTAAAATCATCGACGTCATCGTAAGGATTAACACGTGCTGAGAAAACTTTATCCGTGCCGTTGAAAAACACTATGGCACCTTTTTCTATGAATGGTTTCGTAGTTATGTCAGAAACGTTGATTCTCTCACTCATACCTGAGATGAAATTAATTGGTCCATTTTCGACACGTTTGGCACCAGCAAGTCTGTATAACACGGAATCTTTAATTCTATCAGCTTCGATATCGCTAAAGAACTTTAAGCCGGTGACACTCCCATCACCGTTGAAACCATCTTGATGCACAAGGTTGAATTCATCGGCAAGAGATAAAGCAAATTCATCGAGTCTGTTCATGTACCTGACAAGTACTTCATCTCTTAAATCGAAAAGACTTTTCAGTTTTCCATCGTTTATCGAGACTATTGAATTTCCAGCAAATATTTCTTTAAATCCTTTTCCGTAAGGTCTTTCTAAAGCACGCAATTCAATTGCATCTTGACCAGTAAGCACTATTTGATTTCCAAGTCTTAATGTTATCTGTCCAGCTCTATCTTCGTAGTAATAAATATCCGCAAGTTCTGATAATTCGTCAAGAATCCTATCACGTTCATCGAGCAAATCGTTAGGTGTGTACCTAAGACTTACTGCTGTTCTAACCTTTGCATTTATATCAGCCAACCTCTTAACCATTCCATTTATTTGTTGAGTTCTTTGTGCAATTTCGTTATCTATATCAACTCTCAGTTGTTCAAGGCGTGTATATAAATCTTGCATATGTTGCACTAATTCATCAGCCCTACTCACAAGACCACGTTTTGCCGCCGTGTTCGTTGGGTCAGTTATAACTTCTTCAATACCAGACCAAAATGAATCAAATAGATATCTTATCCCAGCTTCTGATGGTTCTGCGAATAACTGTTCGACAAAGTGTAAATTCGACGTGATTGTATCCCAGTAATTATATTTGTTGTTAGTTTGGCGGAATTGTATATCGAGAAAAGCATCTCTCACTCTTTTTATATCTCTAACATACACACCTGTACCAATCTGGAGAGGTATAGCTGGTTGTGTGAGTGACGTAATCGGTATAGGAGGCATAGTAAGAAGTTCCGGTCTTTGTCTTGAAAAACCCGGTGTATTTGCATTTGCTATATTATGAGCGACAACATTCATCGCCAATTTGCTTGCATAAACACCAAGAAGACCTGTATTTAAAGTTCCAAAAAGACTAATATCTGGCATGTAATCACTCCTTAACCTTTGTTACGAGTTTCGAGTTACGGGTTTCGGGTAAAAACTTTTCTTTACAATTCGCCACTCGAAACCCGCCGCTCGAAACTAATTTATTTCAGCCCATCGTATCTTGGTTGGTTTTGAATTTGAGTATAGTTACCAGAATACGGAGATTTATTCTTGGAAAAATCGTAAGTTGGTGATTGGATTCCTCTCACAAGATTGTTAAGAAGCTCAACGTATTGGTTGTCGAATTCTATTATCTGTCTTATACCATCCATTACTATCGTTAGTTCATTGAGCTTCTCAACAATCTCAGCAGAAAGAAACATAATCTCCGGTTTTTCCGGAGTTTCATACTTTTCTGTATACTCTTTTACCGTGTTCACTTGATAAGTTTTCAATATCTCGTCTCTTTCTGATTCGATTTTCATCAACTCAAGACTCAGTTCTTCTATATTTACCGCATATTTTGAGACCATCTCTATATCCTTGCTTACCACGGAAGTTTCAAGTCCTCTAAAGGCTTGAATCATACTCTCGAGTACAGTTATCTCACTTCTGAGGTTTTCTTTTAACAAATATCATCCCTCCAGTAATTTCTTGGCAATCTTTTCAACGTCAACCTTAAATGTACCGTTTTCGATGGCTTCTTTGATCTGCTGAACTAACTCAGTTCGTACTTCCGGATAGTTCTTAGCCATCTCAATGTATTCGGCAACCTTTTTACCCTCTTGTACAACAAGAGCTTCTTTTTCTTGTTCACTCACTTTTGATTTTTCTACACGTTTGTTCTCTTTTCCTTTTAATTCAGAGATGTTTTGGGCATTTTGCATCTGTCCTGCTCGGTTGATCCTGTCAATCATACTATCACCATCCTTCCAATATTTTCGGAATCCGGAAACCGGAATCCGAAGTCCGATTCCTAAATGATTATCGGAAATTTTCACTGTTTTTGAAATACCATGTGCTAAACTCAATAATGGTACCTTTCATTTTTTATTATTTTAAAGCTTCTAAATAACTGTTCTAAAAGCAAAATCACGCACATTTCGTGCGTGAAGGTCATCTTAGAAAACGATATTGAAAATATTGCACCGCTTCTTAGTGAATCATCAATACCAAGTGGTCCACCTATAACGAAAACTATCTCTGAAAGAATGTTTAAAGTATTCTCAAGCTTAGAAGCAAACTCTTCGCTTGAAAATTCTTTCCCCCACAAATCGACCAGTATGTATTTTCTATCCCTAAGTTTCTTTTTGATATATTCCGCCTCACGTTTAACAATGCTTTTGGAATCATCGCTGTTAACATCTCCACCCAGGTCAACAAATGTAATTTGCACCTTTGTAAATCTCTCAAGTTTTTCCAGATAATAGTTCATTGCTGATTGGAGATGCTTTGACATCTTTCCTGGTACTATTATTTCAATCTTCAAATTCATTTCCTCCTTAATTACACCGGTGTGTAGAAATACACTCCCCCTATTTCCGTTATCTCGTTGTTCGCGATGAGCTGTTCAATACATTTATTAAAAAGTTGCTCATCGTTGTAAAAAACTAATTCTTTGATATATTCCAGTTCTTCTCTAAAAACAAATGTCTGCGCCAAAATTCTCTTTACATAGTAAGAAAACGCACCAAGTTTTAAATTCTCCAAATCTGTGACGATTTTAGCTGGTGTGGAATAGGAAATGTAATCACTATCATCAATGCCTTTTAAACACCCACTTCTTTTTATCGCTTCTAAGTAACTTCTAAACTCACTTGTTGAAATTTTGAATTCGCTTTGCATAAGCTGATTGAGTGATTTTACCTTTCCAGCCGTGAAGGCCTTGTACACTTTTTCAACAAATTCTAACAAATGTGTATAAACAACGGGATATTTATCAAGAATCGTTGAGAAAAACGCTTTTGTTCTATTGATTTCAAAGGTACCATCTTGAATTCTCACAACATTATCACTTATGAGGTAATCAAGAGCTGTTTTTACATCGCTAAGGTCGAAATTGTTGTCTTTTATGAAATCTGGTAACGTCGACTCATTTAGATTTTCAAATATTATAGACCTAAGTAAAGCAAGCTTGATACCTTTTAACCTTTCGGGTTTTTGAACCTTTCTTTCGTATATTATCTGTCCAAGCTCATGAAGCGTATTCACACCGTACTTACTTGGATTTACGTTAAACGAAGAAAGAAACCTTGAAAGGTTTTCAATAGTAAATTCCTTTCCGGATCGTTTCAAAAATATCTCCATTTCCTCGGCAAGCCTGTCTATAGGATCTGTCAATTTCTCATTTTTCACTATATCTTCGTAAGGTATGAACAAATCCACTGCTGAGACCAATTCGTAACTTGCCGATTTTGTCCTCGCAAGTGCGATCACTTTCTTTCCATAGGATTTTAACTTATGTACAAGTGCGGTAAAATCAGCATCGCCTGTAACAAGGAAGAATGTATTTATAACCTCATTATGGAGAGCTGTTTCTATACAGTCAACGGCTAATCTTATATCGTTACCCTTCTTATTTGGGAGGAACTCCGCTTCTGGAATTTCTATAAGCTCTATACCGTAATTGTACAATGCAAACGACGCCATTTTGTGTTTTGCCCATGAACCGTACGCTTTTCCACCAACTATCCGCCCGTATTTTTGAATTTCCCCATAGACAAGTTGAACATCGACCGGTTGATTTTGAAAATCAAAAAAAATGAATATATTACTTGTTGAATTCATCTTATCCCCCCAACTCTTATAGTTAACAGTAGATTAACAGGAAAGCACGTTAAAAACGTGAACACAAAGCATCGGAACATTCTTTTTGATTTAAAGATTCGTACACTTGCTTTCCCACAGGATTATTTATCCCCGCCAGATAATCAGCAACATGTAAATGTAGACATTTCACAGCCGTAAAGTCTCTTATACCACCTGTACCAACAACGGATAACAAACCAACCCATCTCTCATCATCTTTCGAAAGTAATGATAACCTCTTATTTATAACTTCTTTATGGGCATTCTCGTACGCTTTTCGAAGTGCCTCATCGGATTTTATCCGCTTTTCAAATTCTGCGATTAAACCTTTCTCTTCAAGGCGGGAGATTTCTTTTGTAAGATACGGGCATGTCAGATAATGAATTGTGGGAAATGGAACTCCATCTCTGATAGGATAACTCAGTATAACGGTAGGAAAACCATAAGAACAACGATGACAAACACTTAGTACGTTACTAACCCCTCTTTTGAGCTGTTTTATAACTATTTCTAAATCTTTATCACTAATGCGTTCCACTCATCCATCACCGTTTTTTCTATGATATTGTATTTTTCAAACAAATTAGCTTTTGGTAAGATAATTCCGGAAAGTATCAACACACCGTCTTCTTTAATATATTCTTTGGCACCTTTAAGCATTTCAACAAGAATTTCAGCAATTATGTTCGAAACAATTATATCAAACTTTCCATCAACATTTGAGAAAAGGTCAGAAAGTCTCACATCTATTTGTACACCATTTTTTTCAGCATTTTCCTTAGCAACATCAACGGCTAATGGATCATTATCAACAGCCAAGACTCTGTTAGCTCCCAACTTTTTAGCCAATATAGCTAAGATGCCACTACCACATCCAAGGTCGAGTACATCCATGCCGGGTTTCAAATATTTCCTTAGATAAGCTGCCGACATCTTCGTTGTCTGATGAAGTCCTGTCCCAAAAGCCAAACCTTGCGGTATTTTAAGAATTATCTTATCTTTTAGATGAGATAAATCATGCTCCATTGGATCAACGATAACACCATCTATCATCTCAAACGGTTCAGTTATTATATTTTTTAGCCAATCTTCCGGTTTGCTCTCCTTCGTTCCCACAAAAGAGAGCCCCAAAGAGAGAAGCTGATGTTTTAAATAGCTTAAATCCTCCTCATAAGGTGAAACAACAGCGAGGAATTTTCCCTCGCTGCTATCTATGAAATAATAATCGTATTCTCCGTACAACAACTCATCAACTAACTCAATCTTTTCCTCTGAGATTTTAAAAATCCACTCTTTAAAATTTTTATTCAGAGAGAACCCTCCTCATAACGTATGTGTTGGTTCTTGGAAGGTAAGCAACAGGATCATTTGCCTCTCCATACTTTCTAACCTCAAAGTGTAGATGAGGACCAGTTGAAACACCTGTGTTACCCGAACGTGCTATAAAATCGCCTTTTTCAACTTCCAAACCTACATAAACATTTATCTTCGAAAGATGGGCGTAATACGTTTCAAAATCCCCATGATCAATGATTATTAGATTTCCATAGCCGTTCATCCAATCTGCGTACTTTACTTTTCCACTTCTTGCTGCAAAAACCGGTGTACCAACTGGAACTCGTATGTCTATTCCTGTATGGAATTTATTGCTACCATAAACCGGGTGAAGCCTCCAACCAAAATCTGATGAAATAGTTCCGTAAACGGGCCAAATGAAATCGGCAAGTCTTGTGAACGACGTATTTACTCTACCAACTGGTACGAATACTTCCTTACCTGCACTCACTTTCGAACCGATAGATGGATTAATCGTTAATATTTCTTCTGGATCTATGAAAAAGTACTTCGCAATTTCAGAAATACTCATTGTTTTGTCTGGCTTATACATTATTCCGGGAACCAAAGGAATTTTTAAAGAATCCCCTGCCTTTAAACTACTTGGCTTCAAGTCAGGATTCCAATCCAGCAACACAGGAATAGGAATACCAAAACCTTTTGAAATGCTAATTAAAGTATCCCCCTTCTGTACCTTGTAAGTTGCATAGAATGAGAAAGAAAGAATTGCAATCGTTAGCATCACAAAAGCCAGTGTTCTTCGCACTTCTACCACCCCTTAGTTTATTCGTTACAAAAAATCCTGTTATATTTTACCACAAAAATCTCTTTTGTCAAAACTCGTCAATAAGGACTCGAAAATAAGAGCTAAGTTGTCAAAGTTGCTCATTTTTTCTTTATATACGTCAATAACGCCAAAATATCAGCCGGGGTTACTCCAGATATTCTCGAAGCTTGTCCCAGCGACAAAGGCTTTATTTTTTCAAGTTTTTCGCGTGCTTCGGTGGATAAATTGGGCACCTGTGTAAATTTTATGTTACTTAAAGGTAAATTTTCGTATTCTTCGAAGATTTTCACCTGGTCAAGCATCGAATTGATGTATCCTTCATATTTTAGTTGGATTTCAATCTGTTCAATTACTTCGGAATCTTCGATAGGTTCCGGATCAAGTAATTTCACAGCGGTGTAACTAACCTCTGGTCGTCTCAACAATTTTGCAAGCCTTGTTCCCTCACTCAATGGAGTCGTACCCAGGCTCTCCAAAATCTGATTTACTTGCCCTGAAAGCGGGACTTTAACATTCTCAAGTCTTT
>CAZOAS010000016.1:0-21002 GCA_964577745.1 uncultured Fervidobacterium sp. | reverse complement strand
GTATTTCCCATAAAAAACACCTCCAGTTTTTTAGTTGATTTTCAAATGAAATTATACCCCGCAATTTTTGCGGGGGATTCTCCCATCCTATTATTCTTTTGTATTTGTCGGTTCGGTTGTATCGCTTGTGTTTGTTGCTTCTGTTGTACTGTCTTCTGTGCCTTCTGTATTTGTTGTTTCTGTACTTTCTTTTGTTTCATTTTCTTTTTCCTTTATCATTTCGTCGAGTTCCTTTTCTGCCTTGTCGAAATCAATACTGTAATCAGGTTTCAATTCTTTTAGCTTTGCAAGATATCCTTTTGCCGTCTTTGGATCATCGAGTGCTTTGTTCATATCGTAAAGTTTGTAATACGAATCAGCTCTAATTTGGACGTCTGTACCTGTTGATTCAGCAAGTTCTGCGAAACCTTGGTAAATTTCAAAGAGTTGATTCATAACGTAATAAGCTCCACCTACTGAAAGGTATGGTTTAACTTCATCGTACAATTTTGAATAGTATTGGAACGCAATGTCTTTCTTTTCAGGATAATACTCTTTCATCCTTCTTAATATCTCTTTTGAAGAGCCCTTTGATACCTCATATACTGAATTTACAAGCTTTTTCTCAAACTCTTTCACATCGGCTTTGATTTTCTCGAGTGCCGTGTCTGTACTTTCGACTATTCTATCAGCTACGACCAAGAATGCCGTCTTTTGTTCAACTGGTATGTCTGTTCTAACTTCTCCGTTATCGTTAAACAATTCTTCGTACAACTTTTTGTAAGCTGTCATCAAGTCTTTGCTCTCTGTGCTCAAAGCTGTATACCAAGCTTTGTAAACAGGATCTCTGAATTCAAACGAAACTTTTTTCTCATCTTTCCATTTCTTAAGATTGTCAGCAAATTTCTTATTCATGAGTTCGTCTTTAACTTCTTGATATCCATCACTCTTAACGAAGTCTTCATACTTATCAACTTTTTGAACACTTTTTATATTAAATACGAAATAGCTATCGTTGTATGGTAAAGATATTATCGTAGATGTTGACTCAAAAATTTCCTTTTCTATCTCTTCTGGGAAAGTTCCTTTTGTTAGTGAATAAGGACTCAATGTGACAGACGCTTCCGTGGCAGCTTGCGTTATACCTTTTTCCAAAGCAAGTTTTGCGAACTTATCCATTTCTTCTTTTGTTTTAAATGTTGCGTACTCAACTTCCGCTTTTGTGTATTTTTGAATTATTTCGTCTTTATGTTCATCGTAATATTTCTTTATTTCATCTTCACTTATTGCACCGAGTTTTTCCTTAACTGCAGCATTTATCAATTCTTGTTCTTTCTGTCTTCTGAATTCTTTTTCGTAATTATACAAGCTACCGTAATGCGTTTTGATTTGTTGAGATTTGTTTTGGTCTTTTTTAATTTCATCCATCTCTTTCTTAACTTCTTCGTCGAGTTTTTTCTTATCAGCTTTTATGTTATTAACTTTTGCATAATATGTAAGTATCTTGTTATTCAAAAAGTCGATAGTGATAAGTGTTTTCACATAAGGTGTTTCGATGTACGGGTCGAGTTGTGGGTTTCCGTACATAGCGAGTAAATCACCGTATTTTGTTTCGACTTCTTCTGGAAATACCCAGTAATTTTCATCTTTGAGTGGTTCGTTGTTGACTGTCACATAACCAACTGTTTCTTCGATACTCCTTTTAACTTTTTTAGCACCAGGTGTGTAGTTAACTGCCAGTGCCCAGAGAGCTATACCTGCAACAAATGCGATAGCAATAATCCAAATGAATACTTGTTGCCACTTGCTTATAGCCTTTCGTACTTTGATGTCCTTACTTTCCTTACTCATGCTTTTTCTCCCCTTTCTCCCTCTATGTTTTCAGTTTTTTCAACGTCTTCGTACTCTTCAATGTCAATGTCTCCTTCCGGTCTCACAAGTGGGAATGCTATAACGTCTCTTATGTTAGCACTATCGGTAAGTAACATTACGAGTCTGTCGATTCCTATACCGAGTCCTCCAGTTGGTGGCATACCGTATTCCAGTGCTCTGACAAAGTCTTTATCAAGCATTTGTGCTTCTTCATCGCCAAGGTCTCTGAGTCTGAGTTGGTTCATAAATCTTTCAAGTTGGTCAACTGGGTCGTTTAATTCACTGAAAGCGTTTGCCATTTCTCTTCCGTAGATAATTAGTTCGAACCTTTCCGTGACTCTTGGATCTTCTCTGTGCTTTTTAGCCAACGGTGAGATTTCAACTGGATGCTCAAGTAAGAACGTTGGTTGAACAACTTTATCTTCAACAAGGTCCCAGAGTTTTTCTATCATATGCCCTCTATTGTTTATATCAACTTCAACTCCGTGTTTTTCTAAAACCTTCGCCATTGTTTCGTCGCTATCTTCAAGTATATCTACACCAAGATTTTCTTTTATGAAGTCTCTCATTTTAACTCTTCTCCAAGGTCTTGTGAAGTCGATTTCTTGCCCTTGGTATACAATCTTCGTCGTACCAAATAATTTTTCAACTAAGTACGTGATTAGTTCTTCAGTTAAATTCATCATGTCTTCGTAATCTGCGTACGCTTGGTAAAGCTCTATCGAGGTAAATTCGGGGTGGTGCTTATATGAAATTCCTTCGTTTCTGAAGATTCTACCTATTTCGTATACTTTGTCAAATCCACCGACGATAAATCTTTTCAAATGCAATTCAGTTGCAATTCTCAGGTACATATCTATATCAAGTGCATTCAAATGTGTAATAAATGGTCTTGCTGATGCTCCACCTGTCAAATATTGGAGTATCGGAGTCTCAACTTCGAAGAATCCTTTAGTGGTAAGAAATTCTCTAATCATTCTTATTATATCAGATCTCATTCTGAATCTTTTTATCGTTTCATCGTTTGCTATCATATCAACATATCTTTGTCTATAGAGTATTTCTTTATCTTTGATACCATGCCATTTTTCCGGCATTGGTCTCAAAGGTTTGTTCAAAAGCTCGAGTTTTTCAACAAGTACTGTTATTTCTCCCGTGTTGCTTTTAAAAACGATACCTTCAACGCCAACGATGTCACCAACTGTAATGTGGTCTTTGAAGAAATCGTAATTTTCTGTTTTATCCTTTCTTACATATGCCTGTATCCTTCCGAACGTGTCTTTGATATGGAAAAACGCACTTTTACCATGTTCTCTGATAGACATTATCCTACCGGCCGTGGAGACTTTTTCCTGTGTAACTTCTCCATTTGCAAGATGTTCAAATTGCTTTTTAATATCTTCTGTTGTGTGCGTTTTCTTGTATGAGTACGGATACGGATTAATCCCCAGTTCACGTAACTCTTCTATCTCCTTTATCCTTGCCTCTCTGAAATCTCTGAGCAAAATAAATCCCTCCTATGTTTTTTCGTATTTCGGAGTCCGGAATCCGGAGTCCTGAGTCAATCATTTAAAAATCTTTCTACTGGGTTTATCTTGCGGTTATTTCCACAATTTGGTATTTAACAATACCTTTTGGTGCCTTGACTTTAACCGTTTGACCTTTCTTAGCACCGTTTATGCCTCTTCCGAGTGGTGAATCGACACTTATTTTATTTGCAAATATATCGGCTTCTTGTGGGTTAACAAGTTGAACTTTTAGTTCTTCACCAGTGTCGAGATTTTTCAAAAGTACCCAATCACCAAGATTAACTGTGGATGAATCAAAATTTTCTGATATAATTTCGGCGTTCATTAACATCTGTTCAAGCTCATTAATCCTCGAAGCAATCCTTCCTTGTTCGTTTTTTGCTTCCTGATATTCTGAATTTTCCGACAAGTCCCCAAGTTCTCTGGCTGCTTTTATTCTCTCAGGAATTTCAAACATAAGTTGACGTTTCAATTCATCAAGTTCCATCTTGAGCTTTTCGTAACCTTCCTTAGTAAGCCTTACTTTTTCCATCTAAATCCCTCCTGAACGTCGAGTTTCGGTTTTACCAAAATAATAGACTATAGCTGTCCATCATTTCTCAATTCTTTTATAACCTCTATAAATTGGTCTATTTCCCTGAAATCTTTGTAAACAGATGCAAATCTAACATAGGCAACTTGATCGACTTTTTTTAACTCCTCCATAACGAGTTTACCAATGAGTTCCGATGGTACTTCAAGTGTACCACTTTTTTGAAGTGTTGAAACAATGTTATCAACTATCTTTTCTATATCATCCATTGTAACTGGTCTTTTTTCAAAAGCTTTCAACAAACCATTCAGAATCTTTTTTCTATCGAATTTTTCTCTCCTACCATCTTTTTTAACAACCGTTATAGGACCTGTTTCGTACCTTTCGTATGTTGTGAATCTAGCATGGCACTGTGGACATTCTCTACGCCTTCTTATTGCCCGTCCTTCACTTAGTTCTCTTGAATCAAGTACACGTGTATCTTCGTATCCACAAAATGGACACCTCATCATTTTCACCCACTCTCAATCTTGTTCAATATTTTCATCGTTCTCAATAATTAAATTTTCCGATGCACTTTTGTTACTATCTTCGTACTCATTTTCCAATTCTTTTGCTATGTTCATCAACTTCCTAATTCTGTTGTAAACCATACTTTTCGTTAATGGTGGATTAAGTAGCTCACCGATTTCGGTTAAGGACAAATCTTCGTTTTCTAATCTCAACTGGGCGATTTCTCTTAGATCTTCCGGTAGATTATCGAATCCCATCTTCTCTTTTATTATATTTATACATTCTATCTGTTTAGCGTTGCTTTCCCCTGTTCTTTTGGCATTAGCGGTAAGAAAATTTAGAGAGCGATTTATATCGCTCTTTATTTCTCTTGAAGTAAGTATCTTTTCAAAATGCGAAGCTCCTCTTGTTGCACCCATGAGTTCAAGTATTTCTTGTATATCTCGTCCTCTTTTTATATAGTATCTATAATTATAATTCATTTTTGAAATTTTTCCAGAAATTCCCAACGATTCATTTAATAATTCATCAACGTACCTTAACAGCATCTCGTTGTAAGAAACAAATTCAAGATGATAATGCTTCGAAGGGTCAGTAATCGAACCTGTTGAGACAAACAAACCACGTAAAAACGCACCAAAAAATCCAATATCTTCACTTATCATATTTGGTGTTTCTAATATAGAAATGTCTATCTTTTCAAGTATGCTCGTTGGTATAAATATTTGGACTCTCTTTTTCTGCAAACGGTTCTTTAATAATGTAAGTCTTTTCTTATCTACACCAAGTAAATGCATTAAATTCATTATTCGTCGCGCCGCTGGTATAAAACCTACTTCCAACGAAATGTAAACATCTGTTGAGCTTTTCACAAGGATACCTTTTCCTTTTAAATAACCAGCAAGTTCGGCTTGTGCTTCATCCGAACTCAATACTTCAACCTGACATAATTCGCCTTTTACTTCTTCAGAAAAGGTATATCTCACATCTTCACCCCGTTAAAGTTTCTCAATTTTATCTATTGCGCATGAATTCGTTCTTTTAGTAAGTCGTACAAAACTTTTGCTATAACAAAAGAGTCATGTCTTATACGTGCTTCTTCATCGAATAAAATTTTCGAGAAATGTCCAACTATAAGTTTTTCGTCTTGAAAATCTATTTCAACGGGTACGGAATCTTTAAGTGCATATTTTTCTAAGACTTCCTTGTTTTTTGGTGGAAGCGAATGTATTACATAGTCAAGTTTCGTTCCAAGGTATCTTTCTATTTCCGATACATGGTTGCTTAGTTTATATCCATATGTCTCACCAGGTTGCGTCATTATGTTTGATATATAAATCTTTGTTGCTTTTGCACGACTAACAGCTTCACTAAAGCCAGAGACAACTAAGTTAGCGATGACACTTGTGTACAAACTACCAGGTCCAAACACTATAACGTCGCTATCTAAGATGGATTCATAAACAGCCGGATTTAAGTCGATTGCTTTATCTAATTTTAATTTCTTTATTCTGAGCTTTGATAATTTACCGTATTCTACTATCGCCGTCTCTCCGAAAACTTCGTATCCGTCTTCAAAAATCGCAACTAATCTTGCCATTTCTGTTGAAACTGGTAACACTCTACCTTTAATAGCCAATATATCCGCTACTTTCGATATCGCTTCGGTAAAACTTCCCGTTATCTTAGTAAGAGCGGCTAATATTATATTTCCCACTGTATGTCCATGAAGTGACCCATTTTTGAATCTATAGTTGAATAATTCGCCAAGTATATCCTCATCGTTAGCCATTGCCACTAAGTTATTTCTTATATCACCCGGAGGTGGTACGTTCAGTTCTTCACGTAAAATTCCAGAACTACCACCTTCATCGGTGATAGTTACAACCGCTGTTATATCACACGGATAAAATTTTAAACCTTTCAAAAGTGTTGATAAACCCGTTCCACCACCGACAACAGTTATCTTCATCCAAGATCGACGTCCCTATGATTTAAGGTGATTTTGTAACCATCTTGTTCAAAAATGCCAGCCAATTCTTCCGCAAAGTACACAGACCTATGACGACCACCCGTACAACCAACCGCGACTGTAAGCTCTTTTCGACCTTCCGTTTCATAGCGTGATATAGCTATCTTAAGCAGAGCCATCATCCTTTGTAAATAACCGCTCACACCATCAACGTTTCTAAGAAATTCTTTAACTTCTGGATCTTTACCTGTTTTTGAACGAAGCTCTGTGATGTAAAATGGATTTGGGAAAAATCTAACATCAAAGACAAAATCAGCATCCAGTGGAATTCCGTACTTAAAACCAAAACTTATGATATGTATTACAAAAACCTTCTCTGATTTCTTTTCAAGGATTTTTGTCAACTTTTCCCTAAGTTGATGTGGATTTAACATCGTTGTATCTATAACCAAATCGGCTACTTCCATTACATCCTTCATCATATCTATCTCTTTATCTATCGCTTCACCTATTGAGCTTGTTTGTTTTGAAAGAGGGTGAGAACGTCTTGTGTGGGCAAATCGTTGAATGAGGGTATCTTTCGTTGCAGTGAGAAAAACAACTTTTGTGAAAGGATATCTCTCTTTCACATCATTTATTGCTTTTAATATGTTTCCAAAAAGAAAACTCCTTACATCGAGTACAATTGCTAACTTATCAACGGTATTAGAAAGTATACTTGCTACCTGATAAACAACTTCCGGCGGTAAATTATCGATGCAAAAAAAACCTAAATCCTCAAGAAGACCTGCCGCTGTTGACTTGCCCGCTCCCGAGTGCCCTGTCAATATCACAAGCTCTTTCAAAGTATATCACCTTCTGTTCGAGTTCCGTAATCTCAAGGTGTTTAATCTGGTAAGGATGTCTGAACCCTATCTTTTTTAATTTCTTCTCAAATTCATCAGGATTACCGGTAATGTAAAATTCAACAAATGGTTTACCATTAACAACTAAATGAGAAACTTCTCGAACAAGTTCGTCCGCTGGATCTATTATTCTAACGTTTTCCATAACGCGGGATATTATATCTTTTAAAAATGGAAAGTGAGTACATCCGAGGATAAGCTCTTGTGGTTTAAATCTCCTAAACGGTTCAAGGTAAAACTTAACAACAGCTTCCACCATATTTCCGTAAAAAATACCTTCTTCTACAAGTGAAACAAATAATTGAGCAGGTCTTTGCGTTACTTTTTTTCCTCTTTCTTCAAGTGCGTGCTTGTATATACCACTCTGAACGGTAGTATGCGTACCTATAACGGCAACACGATCATATTTGGATGCATTTACACCAGCCTGTATAATACTATGATACGGGATTTTAAAATATCCCCTATACTTTGCAAGTGTGGAATCTGACGTATTACATGCAGCAAAAATACGCTCGACTTTTTTTTCCATTAAAAAGCCGATAATTTCTCTACTGAAAGTTTCTATAGTTTCCCGAGATTTTGTACCATAAGGTGCACGCATAGTATCTGCAACATAAATATAACGCGCAGGAAGTGTCTCTATTAATTTTTTTAAAACAGACAAACCACCTACTCCTGAATCAAATAAACCTATAACCATATTTTAAGCTTTCCCCTCCAAAGCGGATATTCTTCCTATTTTGCTGTTGAAATTTTCTCTTTCAGTTTGTTTATTAAAACGTCCAGTTTCTTACGTGAATTGTATTCGGTTTCAAGTATATCACACAACATGAGTACAAGTAACTCATCAAATGGCACTTCTTCGTAAAGTTTCTTATAATTTACTTGTAAATCTTTCAAACGTTTGGTTACGTAATCTATTAGTTCATCTGAGCCATCAGTTGCAAATTCGTAATCATTACCGAAAAGAGTTATCCTAACCCTCTTCATGTTCGCTCACATCCAATATCTTCATCAGGTCTTTTACCCTGATGACGAGTTTATTTATTATTTCCTCGTTGTTTCTTAAAATACTTTCCAAATGTTCCTTTTCTTTCTCCAAACTGCTAATTTTTTCTATTGCCTGATTAAGCTCATGCCATAATTTTTCATTTTCTCTTTTAAGTTCCGTATAGCTAGTTATTATTCCCTCTACCAACCTCTCCAATTCTTGCACCTTATCATTCATTATAACACGCCCCCTTGCGTTTTACCAGTTTCGAAATATGATAAAGTTTGTTACATTTGAGATAAAAATAACCAAAGGCTGCATTATCATAGGTAAAATCCAGAGAACAAGCAGCCCTAACATGAATATAACACCATAAAAATTGAATTTCAGATACCACTCATAATACTTACTTGGTAAAAATGATAATATTATCCTGGAACCATCTAAGGGGGGGATAGGTAATATCGAAATAAGACCTAATGTTAGACTCCATTTTGATGCTGTATATAAGACATTGAAAACGGTGGCTGAGTCAATAAATCTACACAGTATTCCGTAAGAAACAAAAAGAATAAGACTTGATAGAATACCGGTGATCGAATAAACAAATAAATTTTTCCCTTTTGCTTTTGAATAATCTATTGCTGGACTATGAGTCCATCCAAAATCAAAAAATATAAAAGTGAAAAGTCCTATTGGATCTATGCAATTTATCAAATTCCGTCTCTTTAAAAAAACGATTTTCCTTTCATCTTTCTGTATAAATAACTTATATAACAGACCTCTAAGAATCTCCCTTGGCCAACTTATCAAAAGATATGAGATAAAGCCAAAGATGATGTTCTTTACAAAGGAAACAATGATAACATCCAAAGGATGATCCCCCCTGAGAATAAACTTTTAACTTTCGGAACTTTCTAAGTCCTAATTTCGAAGTCCAGAAAACAAATTTTTCTTCTCTCTAGCGTATTCCTTTAATTTTTGTATCTGTTCGTAAGACATATTCCCCCACCAGTAAGGTAAGATAGTATTATTAAGCAATAATGGATCTTCTGTACCTTTCAATTTCCCTTTGTTTACAAGCTCTATCCATATATCTGTACCGACTATCGGAGTAAATTCATTCAATGAGTAATCTATTCCAACGGATGCACATACATCAACGGCGTTTCGTACGTCTTCCTCAGATTGCTCTGGTAAATTCACCATTATGTAAGCGCTAACTTCTTTGTTGGTGAAACCAGAGTTATGGAGTATCTTAGCCGCTCTGACAACATCTTCATCTCTAACTTTTCCACCTGTTTCTTCTTGTAACTTACCAGATGTCTCGTAACCGAGTTTTATCGTCTTAAAATTGGCTTCGTATAACAAATCCGATATTTCTTGATTCAAAAGTCTGGCGTGAATGCCATTTGGAAGATGGAACCTAAGTTTTTTGTTCAAGCCTCTCGAGATTATTTCATTTAGTATCACCTTAAGATGCTTTTGCCATCTGATAAGTATCGCGTCGTCAAAAAAGACGATATCGTTAATTTTTAGTATTTCTGAAAACATCTCTATCTCTTCAATAACTTTAAGTGGGTCTTTGAACTTCATTCTTTCCCAGTTTCTATGCGCAACACAATATGTACATTTGTAAGGACAACCAAGTGTCGTTAATAAAACAACGTAACCAACTCTGGCGTACAATTCGTAAGCTGGATGAAGATCTAAAAACCAGTCTTTCTCACTGTCTGGTAAATTCCATCCAAAAGTACTATTCAAAAACTGTGGCAAATACCTCAAATCTGTTTTTGTGAATATATAAGCACCACTTTTTTTAGCCACATGTGGTTGATTTCTAACGAAAAAACCACCGAAAACAACAGGTACATCGAGTTCTTCTTTGATTATACGTATTGTATCAAAATATCCAGGATACCAATAAGTAAGTGTGGAAGTTACAAAGGCAACATCTACGTTGCCGTTTTCTTTTATTCTTTTCAATCTATTTCTAAAGAGTTCCTCAGGCATTCCATATCTTTTATATTTTCTCGGTACAAATTTCAGTATACTCGGTTTTTCTATCTCAACATGTGGAAATTTACCTGTACCGTAAAACTTATCCTTTGGAACTTTAACATTGCTTTGCAATTCCGGATCGTATCTATTCATCAAATCAATCAGTTCAACTTCCACACCAAGGGATTTCAAAAAAGCACCAACGTATAATAGTCCTACAGGTTTAAGCCAGAAATCATATGCTGCAAAATCTTCTATCCATGGATTAACGAGCAAGACTCTTTTTCTCTTCATAAAAATAATACATCCCTCTCAATGTTAAATCTTTGTCTACTATCCCTTCAACAACTTCTTGAGCATATATCGCTTGTCCACCTGTATGGATGACAACAGGTGGTTTTTGATACTCTTTTTTTATTTCTTCAACAACGTATTTTATAGCCCCAACAGTTGCATTTATCGTCCCTATTCTAATGTTTGATTCTGTGTCTTTACCGATAAAACTTTCGTAAGGTTTTAACTCAACAAGTGGCAGTTTCGCCGTACCTTTAAAGAGTGCATCTATCATCATAGCAAAACCTGGCATTATAACTCCGCCTTCGTATACTCCATCTTTTAGCACTTCAATAGTAATTGCTGTTCCATAATCTATCACTATACAATCTTTACCGTAATCCTTATATGCAGCAATTACATCACAAATACGGTCTGCACCTATCTCCCTTGGATAATAAACGTTCCACTTTATCTTATTGTACTCCAAAGAATTAACAAAGTAAATCTCGCCATTTCCATATTTATTCGCAAAATATTCAAACACGACATTAACAGACGGAACAACTGAAGACACAACAATAGTTAAATTACCTATATCCTCATGAAATAAATTACGCAAAAACACGTAAAGTTCATCTTCGGTCTCATACTTCTTCGTGGCTATACGGTACTTTCTAAATTCTTTTCCATTTTCTGTTATAGCTACTGTCGTATGAGTGTTTCCAACATCAAAAAGCAGTACCAAAAATCTTCACCTCACTCAATGATTTTCAGAGCTCACCATCTCGTTGTTATTTCCATGCTTGTCTCTGGTAATATTTTGTACTTATCGAGTATTTCTCTGACATCTTTTGTAACATAAATACGTATAATCTGGATCAAATTACTTTTCATGAAATTGTAAGCAGGATAAAGTTTTACGTATTCTTCAAACGTCATCAGTTGATTCTTTTTGAGTATGTAGATATTGCTTTTGAGAAATTCCTCCGGATGAACGATTGTCAATTTGTAAGGAGTGTCTATTCTAAAGACCTCATCGAAGTTGTTCATAAGGTGCATGATTGACTTTTTATCTTCGTCATCGGCTATTTCAAATGACCTTTCAAGCTTTAATCTTATTTTCTGTAACAAATCACTTGCAATTCCTTGGCTTACAAGAGAAGGGTCTACGCCTTCTATGGAAAATGGTGTTTCAAGTATAACCTTCCAAAGATTTCTTTCTTTGAGCCTTTCAACAATTTCATATGCCATTACTATATCAAGTTCAAGTGGTTGCAAATCGATTTCATATTTCAAAAGACTCTCCTTGGTATCTTCATTACCACCGTATTGTTCAACAAGGTCGTAAAATTTGTATATCACTTCATTGATAACAGTTTGGTCAGTTAAATCCAGAAAAGTTTCGATATTCAAAACTCTTTCATCAAGTTTTAAAGCCTTATACGATAGTTCCAACAATTCTTGAATCATCATATCTGCCGCACGAGAAGTCTTGTGAAAATATACGTTCTTGTACATCATAAATCTACCAAACAGTATCGTGTAAATTTCATCTACAACCTTTGAATCATACGCTAAGATTTCTCTTCCATCCTTTTTTACTATCATAGCATTCCGAATTAACCGGTCGATTGCACCTGTTCCAAATCCTCTCGTACCAGCGTAATACGAATCTCTTAAGACAAAATCAAGCCTATCTGCACCAAGCGGACCTTGGACAACTGCAAAATCGATCGTTCCTGTTTCTTCACCTTCATAAATTTTCATAACTTCCTCCATCAACTGGAGAAAATTCTCTTCCATATTTCCGGAAATCTGTCCAAGGGTTATTTCGAGGTCTTCAATTATCGCTTTTTTCAACTTAGACGGAGCCGATTCGTATTTTTTAGCCAATTCTTTTGGAAAATACTCTCTCAATAGTTTGTGTCTATACTCATCATGCCCATCTTTGAATCCAAGTTTTTTGTAAACAACATCATCGAATTGATGACTAAACGGTCCATGACCGATATCGTGTAACAATCCAGCAAGTCTGAGAATTCTAACTTTGTCAGGTGTATCGTAAAGTTGTTCTGCATAAATTCCAGAAAGGTGCATAACACCAAGTGAATGAGCGAATCTCGTATGAGTTGCCCCAGGATAAACGTATTCAGCTCCAACAAGCTGACTCAAATATCTAAGTCTTTGCATTGCTTTTGTATCAACAAGCAAAATTTCAATTGGATATAACATTATCTCAGAATAGATTGGGTCCCTTGAAACTTTGTAATACATTAAAATCACCTCCTGTCTTATTTTATCATACTATTGTTGATTTTTGCAAAGGTATGCTCAAAAATTTATTTCAGTTACGATTTGCAAACCTTTAGGAAAATGTTGTATAATATAAATTGAAACAAGGGAGAATCCACACCACAAAAAAGGAGGGGTTGGTTGTGAAGAAACTTTCAGTGCTTCTCGCGGCTCTTTTTGTAGTATCACTTTTCGCTGTTCAAGTTAACTACGGTATCTTCTCAGACATCACAACAACGAACATTTGGAACTTACTCGGATCCGGTTCATCTGCATGGAACTTTGTAGTGCAACTTTGGAAATATCCATCCTTACTCGGTATGAACAAAGAAGGTCAGCTCATTCCTTCCGCAGCGGTAGAGATTCCAAAAATCGTTAAAGAAGGCAATATGTACACAGTCACAGTAAAACTAAGAAAAGATATGCGCTGGTCAAACGGTGCACCATTTACGGCGGACGACGTAGTATTCACCTACAATACAGTTAAAGAAATGGAAATACCCGGTGGTAACTGGGGCGGTGCTTACGAACCAGAAAAAGTTGAAAAAATCGACACATGGACAGTAAAATTCTATTTCAAAGAAAAGAAAACGATGACGATTTACTACGACACTCTCATGACTGCGATCGTTTGCAGCAACTACTGGAAACCAATAGTTGATAAAGCAAAGAAGCAAAAAGATCCAGTCAAGTGGCTACTTTCCCAAGAAGTTATTGACCCAGGTATAACGGCACTTAACCTTGGAAAGATAGAAAAAGGTGCATTTGTACAAGCAGTAAAACAAATTTCAAATGACAAATACTGGGCATATGGTGAAAAGAATCTTTACTACAAAAATGGTGGATTTTCTATAGTTAATCCAAAGACAGGTTTCAAATGGTCAACAGACAATCCAAAACCAGCTGGAGATGTTTCACTTGAAGTAGTCAACGGACCATTTGTCGACACAATAGTTTACAAAGTATACGGTAACAAACAAGTTGCTATCCAAGCACTTATTGCTGGTGACATAGATTACATTTACAACCCAGTTGGTTTGACCGCTGGTGAAGCTGAACAACTCAGAGGACAAAAAGATATAAAGATTGTCTCTAACCCACAACTTGGTTTCAGATATCTTGCATTCAATATGAGAAAGTTCCCAATGAATGTTAAAGAATTCAGACAAGCACTTGCGGCACTTATCGATAGAGACTTCATCTGTAACCAAGTGCTCCAAGGAAGAGCAATACCTCTTGCAACACCGGTACCACCAGCTAATTCATTCTGGTACAACTCAGCAGTTAAAACAATCGGTGAAGGACTCAGCATGGGTGAAAGATATCAACTCGCAGTCAGCTTACTCAAGAAAGCTGGATTCAAATGGGATACAGAACCAGTTATAGATCCAAAAGATGCAAAGAACCCAGTTAAAACAGCTGGTAAAGGTTTGAAAGGTCCAGATGGAAAACCAGTACCAACTGTAACGCTCCTCTCGCCAGGTATGGATTACGACCCAATGAGGGCACAAACAGCTATGTACATTGAACAATGGGCAAAGAATATAGGCATACCACTCAATTTGAAACTCACAGACTTCAACGAAATTGTCACGAAAGCATTTGATGATGTAGACTTCGATATGTACATACTCGGTTGGGGAATTGGAAGAGTTCCAACATACTTCAAGTCGTTCTGGCACAGCTCAGAAATGGCTCCAGATGGCTTCAACACACCAGGTTACAAGAACCCAGAATTTGATGCACTTATCGAAGAATTCGAATATGCCGATACATTCGAACAAGCAAGAAAAGCGATATTCGAAGCGCAAAAGATACTTGCCGAAGACTTACCATACATAATCCTCTTCACAAACCCAATGATAGAAGCATACAGAACATCTATCAAATTCCCATACGACAACATGCTCGATGGTATACAAGGTTCATACGGATTCCCAGAAGGAGTAAGAAGAGCACAATAAGAAAACAAATAAAAACCCTTTCGGTCCCCCCGCAAGGGGGGACTCTAAATTCTACTTATCCATAGTCTGAAATCTGCATTCTGTGAAAAAGGAGAGGTGAAGATGACAAACCTGGTAGTTTTAGTGATTTTTGGAATCTTGATACCGTTAGTCAGTGTCTTTTATTCTCTTAAAAAAGGAAAGAAACCTCTTAATTACATATTCCTTGCGATTTCTCTTGCGCTTTACTACGGTGCACTTTTCAATGTGAAGTATCTATACCTATTCAGTCCAAGATTCAACTTTATCGTTGCACCTATCGTTTATTTTTACGGTTTTGACTTACCTGGATTAGCAAAATTCATCAGAAACCGCGTCGCACAGATTGTACTATTGCTTGTCATATACGTCACCGTAGTATTCTTCATTTTCCTTGCCATGCCTGGTGATTACACAACGAAATTTTTGGATCCGAAATTGATGAGGAATCCAGAAATGTACGAACGAATGAAACAACTCTTCGGAGTTGAAGACCCGTGGTACGTTAAGTACTACAAACACATGAAAAACTTCTTCAATCTTGAAATGGGAATATCTTTCAGCGAGTACCCAAAAAGAGTTGAGGAGATAATAACTGAAAGGCTTCCGCGAACACTTTTCTTGTTCCTCGCAAGTTCTGTTTTGTCTTTCCTACTTGGTTTTGACCTTGGGAAGAGAATTGCATGGAAAAGAGGAGGAATTACCGATAAAGCCGCTACATTTGTCGGTATTGTCTTTTGGACTATTTTCACTCCATTTTACATGCTTATTATAATCTGGCTTTTTGCCGTTACTTTACGATGGTTCCCACTATCTGGTTTTGTAACCCCTTCAAAATGGTTTAACGCTCCATTTAGTGCTCAAGATGTATTTATAAGACTTCTTTGGACCGAATTATTCTTACTTGTCGCATGGATTATCGGTATAGTGATTGCATCTAAGTTGAAGACTATAAGAGCAAAAAAGTTAGCCATATGGTCTTCTGTTGCACTTGGATTTGTCGTATCTTTAATATATTGGTTAACTAACGGAATGGGAACTTACGCACTTGATATAATTTACCACCTTGCACTTCCTACTATAGCACTTGTCACATTACATTTTGCCGGCGATATGCTTGTCATGAGGGATACAATGCTTGAAGTTGTCAAAGAAGACTACATCACTACTGCACGTGCAAAGGGGTTACCAGATAAAGTCATACGTGACAAACACGCCGCAAGAACTGCCCTTTTACCACTTATGACAAGCTTTGTTATAGGATTAGCTTCAACCGTCAGTGGTGGAGTCATCACAGAAACAATGTTCTCTTGGAAAGGTATGGGACTTACGTTACTTGACGCAACGACATCGCAAGATACACCTCTTGCCATCGGTTGTCTCGTGTTTACAGGTGTGCTTGTATTGTTTGCACACTTGGTAGCTGATATACTTTATGCATTCTTAGATCCAAGAATCAGATACTAACGGTAGCAAAAGAGGTGATATGAAGATGGCAAATGAAGTTAGAAAAGAATCAATTGCTAAAATAAAATTTAAACTTTTCATCAAAAACTTCAAGAAAAATTGGTCGCTTTTCAAGGAAAGTAAAATGGGAATGTTTGGACTTTGGTTGATAATAGCATTTGGAATCTTTGGTGCTCTTTCACCAATCGTACTGAATTTACTTGACCCAAGTATATACGATCCAGTGGTTGGTCTCGACTCAAGAATTTTGTCCTCGAAATACATAACAGATTATCTCTCCACTCAGAATTTAATCAAAGGTATAGAAATTCCAGCAGCTCAACAATGGGTTTATTCTTTCATGGATAAAGGTGAAACATTTAAATCTTCGATGGAAAATCTCGTTAGAAATTCTCAGTACGAGATAATGACAACGTACGCACCAGATAGCTTCAGACATCTTCTCGATACTATCGCAGATAGTTACATACCAGCTAAGGAAAGACTTTATTTCCAAACAAGTGTATCTGAACTTGTCGATAAAGGAATAATAAAATTCTCAGCCATATCTTCTGTTAAAGACGTTGGAAACAGAGATAAATTTTCATTCCAAGATTTTTCAGAATTACTCCAAAAAGTTGATCACAAAACTTTGGCTATTGCACTATCACCTTACGCTGATTCTGATGAAGTTTCAAGGGCGATGCTTTGGTTTAAAAGTTTAAATAGAGATAAACCAGAATTGGTTGAAGAATTCAATTCCTTAGTCACACAGTCTTACAGTGAAGAAGAAGTCCAATCTGCCCAAGAGAAAGTTCTTGAGGTTGCCAAGAGTGTTGCAGACGTTAGTGCCACAGGACAGCTTTACATTCAATCTGATACACAGTTGGCCGAAGTTGTCCAAAACAACGTCGTACCTGTAGAATCACTTGTTTACGCAGCAGCGTTCAGTATATTACCGGATCTAATAGTGTTATCTAAGGAAGATTCTAAAATAGAAGAGAGTATAAAAAGTGGAAAATTCTCCAGTTTGCTTGAATTAGCAAAATCTAAACTTTCAGATTTATCAAAGAAAGAAATTTACGAACCTGCACTTGCAAAGGCAAATAGAACAATAAGTAACATAGAAAATGAAATGAAGTCCTTGGGATTGGAAGTATCTCACAAAGATACAGAGCGCTTTTTAGAATTGTACGCTGGTATGGAATTAGCCAAGGTTTCAGTTGATATCGCTCCCGAATTAAGGGCAGAATTGGAAAATGAGATAGCTAAATATTCAAAAACTGTTAGACAAGGCTATGTACACGAATTGAATAACATATTCATCAAAATTGCTACTGCAAGGTCTTTCATGGCTTCTTTGCTTAACGATGAAAATGTACCCGAAAATTACGAAACACTTGGCAGTCAGGTTATTAAAGTACTGTCCGACCCCATTACATCACTTATCGCTTACTCGTTCCAAGGCACAAACAAACTCAACAAAGTAATTTCTAACATAGAAAATTCTCAACTCGATGATTTCAGAAGGCTTGATATAGTTGAAAAACTCAAAACTTACAAAGAACCCGTTGAAGCCGTAAGATTTTTAATTGGTGAGGGAGACATAAACGAGAACATATACTTTAGAATGATTGATGAACATAAACAATATCTGGAAGATGCTTCAGAATGGTCAAATGTGAAAGACATAAGAACCATCGAAAAGTCTCAAAAAACTCAATGGATAAAGGATTTTGCTGAGAAAAAACTTGTTGAGATATTTAACACGCTGTCTATAAATAACAAGATAGGTGTTGGACATCCATTACCACCAAGTAGATGGCACTGGCTTGGTACAGACCCAGTTGGCAGAGATATACTCGTCCAACTCATGGTTAGTACTCCAAGCGAGTTTGTACTTGGTGTTCTTGCTGCACTTATTACAGTTGTTATAGGTACCATAATAGGTACTGCTGCTGCTTATTACGGTGGTGCAGTTGATGTTATTTTCATGCGTATCGCAGACCTTATGATGTTATTCCCATCAACGGCATTTCTCATTGTTCTTTCAGGATTTATGACTATGAACCTTTTCAAATTGGCTTTGATTCTCGGTTTACTTGGTGGATTCGGTGGTATAACGCTCGTTCTTAAAGCTCAGGCTCTTACAATTAAAGTAAAACCGTACATTGATGCTGCAAGAGTTTCTGGAGGAAGTCACGGATACATCATATTCAACCACATAATACCAAACGTAATGCCACTATCCTTCTTGTATATGATGTTCAATGTGACAGGTGCGGTCTTCTCGGAAGCTGTTTTGAGCTTCTTCGGTTTAATGAAAGTTAGAATGTCTTGGGGCTTGATGATAAACACCGTGTGGAGTTCCGGTTACCTTGGCTCTGGAAATATAGGTTCTTACTGGTGGATGTGGATACCAGCAGGTGGAGCAATCACGCTACTTTGTGCTGCGTTCTACTTCCTCGGAAGAGGACTTGAAGAAATTGTCAACCCAAGACTTAGGAAGAGGTGATAACCATGGCGGTACTAAAAGTTGATAATTTGAAAATGCATTATAAAACTAAAAAAGGCTACGTTAAAGCTGTTGATGGTATTTCATTTGAATTGGAAGCAGGAGAGAGCCTTGGAATAGTTGGAGAATCTGGTTGTGGTAAAACATCTGTTTCGATGACACTTTTAAGAATATTACCAGAAAATGCACAATTTATGGGCGGACACGTCTGGTTCAACGACAACGGAAAGATGGTTGATTTAGTATCTTTATCAGAAGATGAGATGAGACATTACCGCTGGAAAGGTATCTCGATGGTCTTCCAAGCTGCGATGAATTCGCTCAATCCTGTTTACAGAGTGGGAGACCAGATAGTCGAAGCAATTCTCAATCACTATCCAGAAACACCTATCGACCAAGCAAGAGCAAAAGTAGCTAAATTATTTGAACTCGTTACACTTGACCCTAAGCGCATGGACCAATACCCACACCAATACAGTGGTGGTATGAAACAAAGAGCGGTAATTGCACTATCACTCGCATGTGACCCAAAAGTAATCATTGCCGATGAACCAACAACGGCTCTTGATGTTATTGTGCAAGACAAAATACTTAGGGAGATGAAAAACATACAAAAAGAACTTAACATGGCGATGATTTACATCTCACACGACATAGCTGTTATCGCAGAAGTCAGCGATAAAATAGCCGTTATGTACGCCGGAAAATTCGTTGAACAAGCAGATTCTACAACAATTTTCAAACGTCCAATGCATCCATACACATTCTTACTTATGAACGCATTCCCAAGCCATGTTGGTGAGAAAAGAAAACTATTTACGATTCCTGGCGAACCACCAGATTTGCTCAATCCACCAACTGGCTGTCGATTTGCGCCAAGATGCCCGTGGGCAACCGATAAATGTAAAACTGAAGAGCCTGAGTACAAAGAAGTAGAAAAAGGACATTTCCTTGCATGCTGGCACCCATTAACAGAAGAGGTGAGACAAAATGAGTTCAGAAAATAAAGTACTCTTGGAAGTCAAAAATTTGAAGAAATTCTTCGCAGCAGAAAGAGCACTATTTTCCAGAGCTAAGCACTTTGTCCATGCTGTGGATGATGTAACATTTGAAATAAGACAAGGTGAATCACTCGGTTTGGTTGGTGAATCAGGTTGCGGTAAAACAACAACAGGAAGGATGGTCGTTAGACTTGAAACACCAACAGATGGAAGCATTAAAGTTCTTGGAAAGTCTATAGAAGAATACAACAGAATGGAATACCACTCCATGGTCCAGATGATATTCCAAGACCCATACGAATCATTGAACCCAAGAATGACGATATTTGATATAATAGCCGAACCACTCAATATACACAACGTTGGAACACTCGAAGAAAGAGAAGATAGAGTTGCCCAATTACTCCAAGAAGTTGGTTTAACACCACCTGAAAGCTTTTTGTGGAGATATCCACACGAACTATCCGGAGGACAAAGACAAAGAGTGGCAATTGCGAGGGCTTTAATACTAAATCCAAAATTAATCGTTGCTGACGAGCCTACATCGATGCTTGATGTTTCTGTGAGAACAGGTGTAATGCATCTTATGATGGAGTTACAAAATACTCATAAGATGAGTTATCTTTACATAACACACGATTTGGCAGTTGCAAGATACATGGTAAATAGAATTGCCGTGATGTACCTTGGGAAAATAGTTGAGCTTGCCGAAACGGAAGAACTATTGCACCATCCAATGCATCCATATACAAAAGCTTTGATGGATGCTGTACCAGTACCGGATCCTGAATACAAAAGATCAGAACCCAATATAATCGGGAATATTAGTGTACCTATCGACCCACCACCGATATGTAGATTTTACGACAGATGTCCGTTCAAAGAAGAAAGATGTAAAACTGATCCACACCCAGAACTAAAAGAAGTTGCTCCAGGACACTTTGTTGCATGTTATCCAGTTCAAGAAGGGAAGATAAAGTAATTTTGTAAACACCCAAATACAAAAAACAAAACCACTTGCTCAACCTTCCAAAAAAACGGGCAAGTGGTTTTGTTTTTTGTGGAACATTTCCAAAGCCTCGTCAACTAAAGTGTTGATGGTAGTAAAATACTTAATGCACAACATCAAAAAGGGAGGTTATAGAAATTCTCGGCTCTAAAACCCCGCATTTTAATGCACGGATACAGAGCTG
>CAZOAS010000015.1:0-21431 GCA_964577745.1 uncultured Fervidobacterium sp. | reverse complement strand
CGGCTTTAGTAGTTGGCGGTATTTTCTTAATGATGCCAAAAGATAGGTACATCGAAGTCGATGGTGTAAAGATTTGGCAGATACCGAATGATGCCGAAGTAACATTTGTAAATCAAGCTCAAGCAAACGCAGTGAAGACATTAAAACAGAAAAACCAACTCGTGGCATTCGTCGGCGAAGCACAAGGAACTGGTACAGCTCAAGATCAAGAAGTTGCAAAGATTAGAGCATATCAACAGATCGCTGAATTCCTAAATGCAAGGGTCAACACATTTGCTCAGATGGTGGAAGGACAACTTCAAAACGTTCAAGTCTCTGGTAATAAACAAGACATTGTCAGTGCATCTGTTAGCGCATACAAGAGAGTTACAGAACTCTTTGCACAGGGTAGGGTCTCAGGTGCTTACGTATTTGCAGTTTGGAGAGTTAAGAAAGGTAATATTGTAAATACATATTCTTTGCTTGTCTATGATCCAGGAGCAATTCTTAAACTCGTGGAGCTTGATGCACAAGTCCAGCAAGCAGTTAATGAACTTGGAAAACAAGGCGTTAATTTCTTTGAGAACTTGAATGCAGTCATGATGGAAGCCACAAAGGGAACACCAATGGAACAAAAATAATTAGAGCTTCTAATCACCCCCTGCAATAATGCAGGGGGTTATTTCTTTGAAGTATCCAAAGTATCCAATTGGAGGTGTTTGAATGGATACAACAACAATTATACTGATAGCTTTGGTCGTAGCTGTCGCGATAGCCGGCTTGTTTCTCTTTATGCAACCAAAAGAGCAGTGGATTAAAGCGGATGGGGTAAATATCTGGAAGATCCCAGCTAATTCGGAAATCTTAGAAGAAAACACGGCGAAAGCAGCAGCTGTAAAAAAGTTGAAGGAAAGTAACAAACTTATAGCATTCCAAGGTGAACATTTGGGAAGTGGAACGATCCAAGATAAAGAAGTTGCAAAGATTAGAGCTTATCAACAAGTTGCCGAATTACTAAACGCACAAGTGACAACTTTCGCCCAACTTGTTGAAGGTCAACTCCAAAGTGTACAGACAAGTGCTAATAAGGAGCAGTTAAAGAGTGCATCCGTTAGTGCATATAAACGTGTCACGGAACTATTAGCACAAGCACGTATATCTGGAGCTTACGTTTACGCTGTGTGGAGAGTTAAGGAAGGAAATAATTACAAAACATTTGTGCTTTTAGTTTACGATCCAGAAGATGTGAAGAAATTTTTGCAATCTCAAGCTGATGTCAACGAAATTGTCAATGAACTTGGTAAAGCAGGTGTAGATTTCTTCAGTGCTCTTAACAGTGTAATTGATTCTGCCTTAACGGGTACACCACTGGATACTAAACCAGCCCAGCCTACTCAACCAACTCAGCCAACACAACCAACGCAACCATCACAGCCATCACAAGGGCAAACTCAACAACCATCTCAACCAACTCAACCAACACAGCCGATCCAACAACCGTTACCAGCTAACGTAAAGTACATGAAAGGTGTAGGCGAAGCCTACGGCAACACTGAACTTGAAGCAGAAGAACTGGCAAAAAAGAATGCACTTGCAAATCTTTCAGAACAGTTGTACGTTGATGTTCAAGCGACAACAAGATTAAAAGACCAACTGACTCAAGTTGTCGTTGGTAATGAAATAAAGGAAAGATTACAAACAGAATATCAAAAGACGATCGAGACCAAGTCACAATTCGAATTTGTGGATGTTATTTACAAAACAATAGATAAGAAAATTTCTGGTGGAAGGTATTATGCTAAAATTGAAGCTAACGTTGAAGAAGAAACCGCAAAAATGACATTTGAAACGTATGTATCTCTAAAATTAGCAAGCACCTTAGTTGATGGTAAGTTATTGTTCTCAGCAAAGAAAATTTTAGACAGATATGAACCCATGCTTTCAAAATACAAATTCCCACCGAACATATCGCAAGAAATCGGTATGTATATTTCAAAAATAAAGTCAAAATACAACGAAGCTGATGGTCTAATTAAAAACATAAATTCAAAGCAAGTCACAGACACTAAAAGCGCTATCGATGTAGCACAACTTATAAATACACTGGATGCTATCGCCACAGATTTACCTGACGGAATGATCAACAGAGAACAACTGAGACCGTTCTTAAAGGATATTAGTATTGAAATCTCCGGACCAGCTGAATTGATAATAGGTGAGCAAGCTACGTTGCAAGTAAAAGTCAACAACCCACAAGTCACATTACTCAGAGTGGTAAATACGAAAGTTGACGGACAAGATTTACTAAGTCTAAAAGATGGTAATGCTATGCTTTCAGGTGTCGTTAAAGCTACAGATTCAAAAATTACGGTGAGCCTTGGTGGAATTGTCAATGCAACGTGGGCACCGGGAAAGGTCTCTGTTAATCCAGATTTGCTAAGAATTACTTACAGAGACAAAGATTTATTAAAGGTAATTGCTGGAGGTTCAACAAGGCCAACGGCAGATGCTAAGTCAACACGGGATAAAGCAGTTAAGGATGCACTTGTCAAAATCATACGAAAAGTAGCTGCTGAAGTACTTATAGGTCAGGATAGAGACTTGCTCGACGTACCAATCGATGATTACATAGTTAACAAAGTGATTTCAAGTATGGATTACGAAATCACAGCAACTGGTGAGTATCAAGGTTTGTTCTTTGCTGTTGTGAGTGCAACAGTGGATAAAAAACGTTTTGAGGAAGATATAAAAGATGCACTTAGAAAAGCACCAACGGGGTTTGCTTTACTCATAGTTGAAGGTGATAGCCTTGGTTACATCGAACCAACAATGACATCTAAGATAGTCGATGCTGGTATAAAATTGGTATCGAAAGATTTCTCAAAGAAAATATTGGAAGAACAGCAAAGATTAGGATACAATATAACAACACTTGGAAAATTATCTGCTTTATCAGCCGCAAGATACGTACTGTATGCTAAGGCAAATGTTACATCAACTTGGGTGAGTGATTACAACGTTTATTCAGTTAGAATGCTTGTGACAACGCAGATAATAGATACTATAACTGGTAATATACTCTCTGCACCACAATTTGAAGATGTAAATTCCGGTGCAACAGCCCAGGCGGCTGCTTCGAAGATTGTGAATGGTCAAAAGTTCTTAGATTATGTACAACAGATAGTCAACTCACTTAACTTTGAAAATGTTGAAATAAAGAAAGTGTACAGATACACGTTCATACTTGAAAGAGCAACGTATGGCTCGATGCTGATGGATTACTTGAACGCAAAATTTGCAGGTATAAAAGTTATAGAGAAAGTTGATACAAAGTTGGTTATAGAAACAAACGTTTCACCAATTGAATTAGAAAACTTTATGAAGAGTATAGATACACTCAAAATCAAGAAAATATCTGAGAACAATTATCAAGTCACAAGGTAATATTATCACAAAAAAACAGAGGTGATTTTATGCGTAAATATCTTGTTTTGTTATTCATCACGTTAGTGTTCTTATCAGCATTTGCAGCAGGCGGAATTGCTGTCACTGAAAAGATTAAACTTGTTATCCTTCCAGGAAAGATAGGAACCGGTTGGAACATGGATGAGGTTGATTACTTGCTTGCGATTCTTGAAGAACAAGCACTTGAACTTGGAAGATTTCAACTCTTTCCAAGGGGAGACCTTCAACAGATTATGAAAGAAAGAAACATGGTGGAGTTTGGCGTTTCAGAAGCAATTGAGGTTGGTAAGCTGGGTGGTTCAAAATATGCGTTACTTTTAACATTGACTGAGTTATCTGCCACTTGGAGTAGCAAAACGAGTTCATATGAAGCTGTTTCAAGATACACAATAAAACTGTACAATGTTGAGAATGGTGAATTACTCGCATCAAAGACGATGCAATCAACTGGGAGCTCAAAAGAAACATCTCAAAAAGCAATTACCAGTGCTTTAAAATCAACAGCATCGTCAATTTGGCTTGAATTGAGAAATATATTCAAACTCGAAGCGTACGTAAAATCAATACAAGGTGATATAATTGTACTTGCCGGAGTTGACCCAAAACTTGCAAAAACTGGATTCGTATTCCAAATAGAAACTGACAGAGGAGTTGGATACGTAAAAGTCACGGGAATAAACAGAACCGAAGGTACAGTAGTAACAAAGTTTATGTACGGTGAAAAACCGAACCAATACGATGTTGCAACCGAATATCCAACTCTACCGGCTCACGCTGGTTTGGGATTGTCGCTCTTGAATGCACTCTTTGGGATAGGAATAACTGCATGGGCTGAACCAGGTTCAGAAATACCATTGCCATTTTACATTGGTGCCGGGACATTTTTAGGTGGATTTCTTGGATATACACCTGCTTATTTGAACTTTGGTGTTGGATACAAGTTACTTGAAATAGGAAGAATAGGAACAGCAGTGAATGGCGGAATAAGTGTTGTAGGATTGATGGATTTGGATACATTTGAATTTGCGGGTGGATTTGTATACGGTGCATTTGCAGGTGGTTTGTTAACGTATGAATTTAACCCACGGTTTGGTATTTATGGTGGAGTTGGATATTCTTTGTATCTTATTGGAAATGGTCCTACTGGTATTAGCTTTCAACTTGGTGTGTATTTCTGATATTGGAGAGCGATACCTTTGATAATTTGAAATACGGAGGTGGTAACGTTGCTTGAATTTTTTTATGAAAACTGGTTGATTATCTCAATTGCGTTGATTGTTGCAGTTGTAGGTATATTCTTGTTCCTTTCCTTACCAAAAGATGAGTACCAATGGATTATGGCAGATGGCGTTAAGATTCAAAGTGTACCAAAGGAAGCAAAAATTGTATACGTAAATCATGCTTTTGAGCAAAGAGTAAAGGAATTGAAATTAAAAAACAAATTGTTAGCTTTTAGAGGGCAATCCATCGGTGGTGGTGTAGATACTGTCAGAGCTCAAGATAAAGCAAAGATAAATGCATATAAGGAACTTGCAGAGTATTTTAACGCAAAAATTCAAACCTTTGCACAGATAGTCGAAGGGCAATTACAAACAGTCTCAAGTTCTGGCAAGGATGAACAACTCAAAAGTACAGCGTTAAACGCTTACAAAAGAGTCACAGAGATGTTCTCAGAAGCACAGGTTTCTGGAACTTATATTTACGCTGTTTGGGAAGAGTACGTTGGAAGTCTTGTTTATACCTATGTTCTTTTAGTCTTTGACCCGGAAGGTGCTATAGAAGCGGCAAAACAGAAGGTATTAGCTGATAGCGAGCTTTCCAAACAAATCGAAGAACTTGGTAAGAACGGAGTTGACTTCTTCAAAGCGTTAAATTCTGTGATAGAAGAAGCTAAGAAATGAAATAATAAAACTAAGTAAAAAGGGATGGTCGTTTTTGACCATCCCTTTTTTGATTATTTTATTAGTGGTTGTACAGGTCCAAATGCTTTAAATGGCCATATTCTCAATATCGGACGTCCTATGACTGTGTGCTTAGGCACAAATCCAAAGTATCTTCCATCAAGACTCTGTGGTGCGTTGTCTCCCATGAAGAAGTAAAATCCCTTAGGAATCTTGATATAGACTTGTCCATTTTCTTCCCACACGTAATCTGAGAATTTTATACCGTTGGGTTCTAAGTATCTTGTTACGTAAACAGTGTAATCTATCCCATATGGTACAGGGTCAAGTCCACCAAGAATGCTAAAAACTATGTTGGCTAACTCATTTCCCTCTTTTTGGGCTAATGAAAACAAATACGCTCTGTATTGTTCTTTGTTGTTTTTATATTTACAGGCTTCCGCTAAGTATTCCCACAATTTTGGATATTTGAATATACCGTCAGGTTCATAATCAACATTTTTGAGATGTTCAGGAATTTCACCATTTACAAATAATTTCCACTTTCCATTGACTTGTTTTAAAGTTAAAACATCTCCTTCTTTTCCAACCAAGCGCTTAACGTATTTTACTGACCCTTTGAACTCCTTAGGTGAAAAAGCATCCATAAACTTATCGAAAGCTCTCAACATCTGTTGAGCTCTCTCGTCTGGAAATGGTGTATAAAAAACCACGATTTCCCCAATTTGAGGTTCACGTGCTGAGTAGGTTATCTTTTCAACAAAAAGACGATCCCCCACATTTATAGTGGGGACCATCGATGGTGTGGGAACAAGCATTGTTTCAAACACGTACAAGCGAATTATTGTTGCTGCAACGATAGCGTATATAAGTGTGATTATAGTTTCTTTTACTATATTTTTGCCTTTTTCGACAGTTTTGGATTTTTTGCTTTGTTCTTTTGAGGGCATTTTATTTTCTCTCCTTAATTTTCACCTTACCCTTTACATTCCTCAAGTAATACAATTTTGCCCTCCTTACTCTACCTCTTCTTACAACTTCTATCTTGTCGATGGTTGGTGCATAAAGTGGGAATATCCTTTCAACACCTATTCCGCCAGCTGCTATTCTCCTGACTGTAAATGTTTTGCTTATACCAGAACCTCTGATAGATATAACTATACCTTCGTATGCTTGGATTCTTTCTTTATCTCCTTCTTTAACTTTCACATGAACTCTTACGGTATCACCTGGTCTGAATTCTGGGACTTCTTTTAACTGAGTTTTTTCGATAATTCTCACGATGTGATCCATGCTCATATGTATGCCCTCCTTTGTGCTATTTTTGTACGAAAGAACGTTTGAATAAGTTTAAAAGCTATTTCTCCAGTACATTTTCTCCTATTAATCTATCGAGTACTATTGCAACTGCTGCTCTTACCGAAAGGTGGTTAAAATCACTCTTGCCTCTAACTGGTTCCAAAGAATAATCGCACATATCTTCTAATTCCTTTGGCATACCCCAACCAGTTCCGAAAAGCAATAAAACAGGTCTCTGTTCTTTTAAGATAATTTTTCTGCCTTCCTCGTATGTTATCGTGTTTGGTCTAACCTTTGCCGAAGTGAACATTATAATCGGTCTTGTTCCCTCTTCTTTTTCTATATCTTCTATCACATCTTCCACGTAAGATTTCAACTCAACTATCGATAGTGCGTCTGACCTGTTTGGATTATATGCCTTGCCGTAACCTTCTGTCCAATAACCAAGCACTTTTTTTACTATATCTTGTTGCGCTGGTAAGTGTGTAACGACGTAATATTTTTTTATATTATACGTTCTCGAACTTCTTGCTATATCATGGATATCAAGGTTTGTTACCGCTGTTGTGATTATTCTTCCATCACGACCAAGTACAGGATAGTGTACAAGTGCTGTGTAAACCTTATCGAGCATCCTTTATCAGCTCCTTAAAAAGAGAAAGAAGTGCTTTTTTGTCTGCTTCATCTAAGTTATGTTTTAAAAACAGATCCGGCCTTCTCAGCATCGTTTTTTTCAAAGATTCTTTTCTGCGCCAGAGTTCCACTTCTTCGTGATTACCACTCATCAATACTTCAGGTACTTTTAAGCCAGCTATTTCTCTTGGCCTTGTGTAATGCGGATGGTCGAGTAAATCGTTGTAAAATGAATCATTTTTCACAGATTCTTCTTCGACCACTCCTGGCACAAAACGGGAAATGACATCTGTGATTACCATCGCTGGTAATTCTCCACCTGTTAGTACGTAATCACCGATGGATATCTCTTCATCAACGAATGTCATTACACGTTCATCTATGCCTTCGTATCTGCCACAAATTATGACGATATTTTCTTTTTCAACCAAACGCTTTGCAACTTCGTTATTCAACGTTTCACCTTGCGGTGAAGTTAAAACAACGTAAGGTTTCCCAAATTTGGCATTGTACTCTTCAAAAAACCTGAAAAAAGGTTCAGGTTTCATGACCATCCCAGGACCGCCACCGTACGGATAATCGTCAACTACTTTGTGTTTATCGGTGGTATAGTCTCTGAGGTTGAATACATCGATTTGTAAAAGGTTATTTTCGATTGCTTGAGCGATGACACCGTATTCTTTTATAACCTTAACGAAATCCGGAAATATGGTTAGAATACCAATTCTCACTCCAACCACTCCGGCGTCTTGATGTATATCTTTTTATTTTCCTTGTCAATTTTGGTAACGTACCTTTCTATAACTGGTATAAGCATCTCCTCTTTTTCTTTCCGTACAACTATTACGTCGTTGTTCCCAGTTTCAATTATATCTTCGATTATACCTAATAAATTACCATGCTCATCGTATACTTCGCATTTCAAAAGTTCAAAGAAATAATACTCACCGTCTTTTGATTTTGGGAAAAAGCTCTTATCAAGGTATATAACAAATCCCTTAAGTTTTTCAGCTTCTGAAATCGTATTAACACCAACAAGATGAACGATGAAATACCCATGAGCTCTTCGAACTTTTTCAAATTTTACAATCACAAACTTTTTTTGATTTTCGTTGTATGCAACGGCTTCGGTCAGTTTACCAACGAGTTCTGGCATATTAGAAAATATGTGAAGTTTCATGTCGCCGTTGAGACCATGTGTATTGCTGAGTACTCCGAATGGCACTTTATCCATTAGAAGGTCTTCGATCTTCTTCATCATGACTATCACCTTAAAACTTTGAGTATGAACTCAGAATCGTCTGACATACTTGAGAGCAATATCTTGATAGATTTGATAGTTCTGCCATCTTTTCCTATAACTTGCCCTACATCATCTGGATGAACTGAGATATCAAATACCTTCTTTCCGTCCTCTTCATATTCTACCACAACGACATCGTCTGGATGCTTTGCGATAGATTTGAGGACGTACTCAAGGAACTCTTTCACGTCAATGCCTCCTTACGCCTTCTTGGACTTCGCCGCTTCGAGTTTTTCGTATAGACCAAGCTTACCAAGAAGTTTTGAGACTGTCTCACTTGGTTGAGCACCTTTGAGCATCCACTCGACTGCCTTGTCGATGTCAACTTTGACTTCGTATGGTTCTTTAAGTGGGTTGTAATAACCAAGGCTTTCGATGTAAGCTCCGTCTCTTTTCTTTCTTTGGTCAACAACAACAATCCTGTAAAATGGTTGTTTCTTCTTTCCCATGCGTGTAAGTCTAATCCTAACCACTAACAACACCTCCAGTTTTTTTAATTTGTGAAAGATAACATTAGAATTTAAATCCTCTCAATCCAAATGGGGCTTTACCTTTTTTGAACATCTTCATCATCTTTTTCATTTCTTCGTAAGACTTGAGCAATTTGTTAATATCTTGAACAGTTGTACCACTTCCCATCGCTATACGCTTTTTCCTACTTGCGTTTATAATATCGGGGTTATTTCTTTCTTCAGGAGTCATCGAATTTATTATCGCTTCGATTCTCTTAAGTTCTTTTTCGCTCGTATCGATGTCTACTTGAGGTGCTCCCGGTAACGCTTCAAGAATTTTGTCGATTCCAAGTTTCTTAATTTCCTTTATCTGCTCTTTAAAATCTTCGAGTGTGAACTCGGCACGTATAAATTTCTGTCCCATCTTTTCCATCTTTTCTTTATCAAGTTCACGCTCAACTTTTTCTATCAAAGACAACACATCACCGAGTCCAAGGATTCTGTTAGCAATTCTATCTGGATAAAATTCATCGAAATCGTCTATCTTTTCACCAACACCAACGAATTTGACTGGCTTACCGGTTATGTATCTTATGGTTAATATTACACCACCACGTGAATCACCGTCGAGTTTTGTAACAACGAATCCCGTTATACCAAGTCTTTCGTTGAACACCTTACCAGAATTCACCGCATCCTGACCAGCCATAGCATCCACGGTGAGTAAAATTTCATCGGGATTAGACATTGCTTTTATCTTTTCCAATTCTTCCATCATCTCATCATCTATGTGCAACCTACCGGCGGTATCGAGTATCACAACATCGTATCCGCTGTCCTTAACTTGTTTCATCGCTTCTTCAACGATTTTTATCGCATTCTTCCTATCACCGGTTATAACTGGTACATTGATTTTCTTACCAAGTGTTTCGAGCTGGTCGATTGCCGCTGGCCTGTATGTATCCGCCGCAACTAATATAGGATGTTTCCCTTGCTTTTTAAGATAATTGGCTATCTTAGCGGCACTGGTAGTCTTTCCCGTACCTTGCAAACCAACCATCATGATGTATGCAGGTCTATGTATCAGCTTAAACGGTTCCTTTTCTCCAAGTAATTTTACAAGCTCGTCTTTGATTATCTTTATAAACATCTGATCTGGTGTAAGAGATTTGAGCACCTCTTCACCAAGTGCACGCTTTTTAACATTTTCAATAAACTCCTTAACGACTTTATAGTTCACATCAGCCGCAAGAAGCGAGGTTTTAACTATCTGTATAGCGTCTTCTATATTCTTTTCTGTGATTTTTCCCTTTCCAGATAACATTCTAAAGGCGTTAGATAACTTATCTCTCAATCCTTCAAACACAATTCTCACCTCACGTTCCTTGCTCACGAATAATATAATACTATAGCCTTCTCGAAAATCAATTAACTTGCCACTGCTAATGTAAATATACAGAAAATTTATTGTGAATTTTGTGTTGCCAATAACATGTTGGTTAACTTAACATACGTGTATTTTGTTACATGTTTGTAATAGATAACTTTTTCTGTACCTTTCAAAATTTTTGTGATAGAATACTTAGGGGGTGTTTTTAACACCAAAATTACTCATGCTTTATAAGGGGAGATAAAGATTGTTGCTTTATATCAACTTATACACATTTCTTATAGGGCTATCTAAAGCAGCGTACATTGCTTTGTTTAATCTTTATCTACGCTCACTTTCTTATGGTAATCAGATTATTGGTAACGCAACGTTTTATTACTCGTGGGGAGTAGCTATAGGTGGACTAATATTCTCCGGGCTTTCTGATAGAATAGGTAGAAAAAATACTTTATTGTTAACCATGCCGATTTTTTCGCTTTTCGGATTGTTGAGACTCAATCCAATGCCAGCATTTTGGCTTTATTTACTTTCTTTTCTTTTTGGTTTTTTTGACACTTCTATTGTTTTACCTACAATTTCTGTTATAGAGAGTTCCGATGAAAAGAAGAGATTGAGAAATTCTAATATAAACTTTGCTATTGTCATGCTTACAGGTGTTTTAGGATACTTTGGTGCTGGAGTGCTTTCTGAGAAGATTGGGCTTTTAAATAGTTTAAAACTTGCGATGATTCTTGCTCTTGTCTCTGTTTTGCCTTTATTCAAACTTCCAAAAGTTAAGTCAAACTTAAAAAAGACAATACCGACACTGAACATCGTCCAGTTTACAATACTTATCTATTATATGGTTTCCGGTGCTCTTGTTAGTGCTGCCGCTGGGGTGTTCATAAACTTTGGAAATGTGATTTTTCTTGATTTGTTTGCATTTTCAACATCGATGATTACATTAATACTTACAATTTCACAACTTTCGACCGCAGTGACTTCACTTTTTTCACACAAGCTCATTAAGAAAGTTGGATACAAATTCTCACTATTTTTCTTCTATGCTTCCGTCACAATTTTGATATTTATGATGCCTGCAATAATTTCACAGCCGGTTTCATTCACCTTAGCTTACATTTTAAGATACATCTTGCTCAACATAACAACTCCTATGTTTACAGTATTTTGTTTATCATATCTTCCAAGTTCATATCTTGCAACCTTTTCTGGAATAAGTTACTTTACAAACAATGTGATGCGTGCTATTTCGGCTCAGATATTTTCTCACTTATCTAAGAGTGGCTCAACGAATTATTCCAAATTGTTCTTTACAACAGGTATGTTTTACTTGTTCAATACCATTCTTACACTGAGCACATTCTTTGTTATAGCCATACTGACAGAAAAGAAAGTAAACATAGAAATATCTTTGTTCTCGTTAAAAAGGAAAGTAAAAAGAAATAAAAAGAAACTAAGAATTTCAAAAGACTCCAAAATATCTTCAAAACCAAGTGTTCACTTACATGGTCAGATAACGAGTCAAGATAGAAATAGGAAAAAGTGATTTTTGTGATACAATAGATATGTCGACTATTTTTGGAAGGAAGTGATATTTATGGGAATTAAGAGTGGAGACAAGGTGAAAGTGCATTACACGGGTAAATTCGAAGACGGTCAAATATTCGATTCGTCTTTGAATAGACAACCACTGGAGTTTGTTATTGGAGCAGGTCAAGTGATACAAGGCTTTGAAGAACAACTGATTGGTATGGAAATCGGTGAAAAAAAGTCTTTCGTAATACCATTTGAAAAAGCCTATGGACCTGTAAGGGAAGATTTAAAATTCTCTGTGCAAAGGAGTATGTTACCTGAGGATGTAAGTGTGGGAGACCTTTTAGAAGTGCATCAACCAGATGGAACTGTCTTTGTTGTTAGGGTTGACGAATTAAACGATACCGTTGCTGTTCTCGATGCTAACCATCCATTGGCTGGAAAAAATCTCGTATTTGAGGTGGAGATAATAGAGATAAGCTAACCATTTATGAAGGTATGCATAGTTGTAGAAGGTACCTATCCGTACATTACAGGTGGAGTTTCAACATGGATCCAGATGTTGATTGAAAATATGCCAGATATCGAATTTGACGTTGTCCATCTTGCACCGTGGAGGTGGACACGTCCTTTTGGATATAAACTACCAAAGAACTTGAGGCATATTTACGAATATCTTTTGTTTTCTCTAAACTACAAAGGTCCACATGATTTAGATGTCAAGAAGGTCGTAATTCAGATAACTGACCTCATCGATTTTTCCAAAAGTCAAAGAGCATCAAAATTTTCGGAGATACTTAAAGAAATTGCTGGTAAAAATCTTGATTTTGTTCTGCAAACAAAGCATTTTTGGAATTTTATCACGGACATATACACAAGATACTTTCAGTCTGAAGGTTTTACAAGCTTTTATTGGACGATTCTTGGTTTTTTGATTCCTATCCTTGGTTCTCTTCAATCAGTCCCACCTAAAGCCGATATATATCATTCAACAACAACAGGTTATGCTTCTTTAAGTGCTCTTATGGGAAAATACGTACACAACGGAAAACTAATCGTTACAGAACACGGGATTTATCATAGAGAAAGAGAAATTGAAATTATGAAGTCAAAAGCAATTCAGGAAGTATACAAAAACACGTGGATAGAAATCTTTAAATTGATAAGCGAAACAGTTTACAAAGAATGCGATATGCTTACTACACTCTTTGAAAAAAATCAACTTTTTCAACTTGAACTAAATGCAGATTTTGAAAAGATGAGGGTTATACATAATGGTGTTGATGTTGATAAGTTTGGTAATATACAAAGAATTGAACACGATACATTCAATATCGGTATAATTGGAAGAGTTGTACCAATCAAAGATATCATTACGGGTATAAAAGCATTTGATATTGTGTTAAAAGAGATACCGAACTCAAGATTGTATATAATAGGTCCTACTGATGAGGATGAGGATTATTACAATAGATGTGTTGAACTTGTAAGGTTACTGAACATCGAAGATAAAGTTATTTTCACAGGTAAAGCGAATGTCCTTGATTACTACGGTCTCATAGATGTGATGCTCTTAAGTAGTATTTCCGAAGGACAACCCTTAGTACAGTTAGAAGCAATGGCTTGCGGTATACCAGTTGTGGTAACCAATGTTGGAAATTGTGCTGAAATTGCGCTTGATCCGGATGGTCAATCTGGCTTTGTTGTTGAACCTAAGGATTACAACACGATGGCTCAGAAGCTCATTGAGCTTGCAAAAGACAAAGAACTATGGAGAACGTTTTCTGAAAATGGTAAGTTAGTGGTCAAAGAAAAATACAGGCTTGACCAAATGATAAAAGCTTATAGGGACCTGTATATAGAGGTTTTGAAAGTATGAGAAAAGCGATTCTATTTTTACTAATTTTTCTTGTAATATTTTTGTCCAATTTTGCACTTGCTAAAGCTTTACTATTATACAAAAACTCTGAACAAGGTTATGGCTACAACATACTTCTAAGATATATCGCACCTGAATTGAAAAATTTATCAATCACCTACGATGTTGTTGATGTTGAAAGCGAAGAGTTCAAGGATATTGACTTAAACAAGTATGAACTTATCGTGTCGTGTTATTACAGTCCGACGATGTCGGAAGCAAAGGGTTATTTGAAAAAATTATACGAGTTTATCCTTTCTGGTGGGAAGATTTTTATCATAAACAACATAGGAGCAACGATAGATGCTTCTGGTTCAAATCATCCAGGGCTTGCGGAAATTAATTCCATTTATAACTTACTTGGTATATCCTATTCTTTTGGATGGAAGAAAGTGAAACCAGCAGAAATAATTGTTGATCCATATTATATAACCGGCAGTTTATCATACAAACAAAATAGAGACGTCGAACCGTACACAACTGTAAGCCCTTATACAAAACCAATAGTGACAGTAAAAACATCCGACGATAACTTGTATGAAATGGCATTTGTAAGCCCACTTGGTGCTGTTGTTAGTTACAGTTACTTGTTTGATGATGAAGGAAAAATAGCTGTTGACATAGCTAAAATACTTGTATCGATACTATATGGTAATTCAGATAGTTTTCGAATCCTTGTAGTTGGAAAAGAGAATCCTATACTTGCAAAAGCACTTGATTATACACTATTAAGGTATGATTGGAAAGAGAGTATACCTTCAGTTTTATCGGTCTATGATGTTATTATCTTGCTAGATGGCTCTCTACCTATCACTGATACACGTTTATCGAACTATATATTCTCTGGCGGAACAGTCGTAATAGTATCAAGAGGGAGCAGACAAAGTAACATACCCGCTCTAAAATTAGCTGATACTATATTCCCAGTACCACCAAATTTTGAAATAGATTGGCAAAAAGTCACTTCGTACAACGAAGCTTTGCCTGGTTCAGAGGCACTTATATTTTCAACAGATAATGTTGCATTATCGTGGAAAATGAAAATGGGACTTGGGCAAGTTATATATTATCCTTCTGATTTACTGACAAAAGCACTACGCGGATTGTTTATACAAGTGGTTCTTTCTCAACTTCCGTTTTCTATACAACCAATAATAAACAGTTATACAGTCTTCCTGGATGATTTTCCATTACCGGCTTACAATAGAAAGATAGATATCATTACAAGAGAATTTGGAGACATAACAGATAACGATTTTTACTATAACATTTGGTGGCCTACGATGAAGCGAATTTCCAAAGAGCTTGGTCTGAAGTATACCACTATCTTTGTATCGAACTACAACGCTTCTGTAACGTGGCCGTTCAGTTTCCAAGAATACGTTAATACTCCACAACAAAGACTTGCTCTAAAAGAACTACTCAACAGTAATATAGAAATAGGGTTACATGGATATAACCACATTCCTCTGACAAAACAAAGGTGGAACGAAGAAGATTTAAAGAACGTACTTAAAACATTCAAGATGTTCTTGAAAAATACTCTTGGTGAAGAATACATTCCTTACACTTACGTAGCGCCTGATAATATCATCGACGAATTCGGTGTTCAAAAATTACTTGAGATGTTTCCTACTATAAAATTAATTGGTACCTCTTATAAAAGCAATGACCCTTTGTCTGAATTTTTGATTTTCAAGGAAAGTACTGTCGTTGTTCCAAGGACAACATCTGGTTACTATCCAACGAACAAACTCGTCTCTGATTCAATATTGGCTCTTATGACACTTGGCACATTCCAATACTTTTTACACCCAGATGACTTGTTCTCAACAGATAGAAATCCAGAAAAAAAGACATGGGCGGAAATGTCAAAGAGTTTGACCGAGTTTTTTGAAACAATAAAGAAATACTACCCATACTTGCGAAATCACTTTTCTTCGGAAAGTGCAGATATAATTTACGATTTCTTCACACAAAAACCAATGATAAGGAAATACAATGATCGTACAATTGTAGAACTTTCTATGGGATACCATTTACCAAGGTATTACTATTTGAGGAGTAAGAAACCTTTCTTATTAGTCGGTGGCAAGGTGGTATACTTTTCAAATGGGGTTAGTGTTATTGAGCAAACTGAAAAAAGGATGGAGATAATCTTTTTAAAATAACGGAGGTTGTTTATGCAATATAAGTTTATTGCGGTCGATTTAGGTGATGACATCGATATAAAAAGGCTTATGCAGGAAAAATCATCTCATGTTGAATACATACGTTGGGAAGAGCCGTTTAAGTTCAAATATTCTGATGGAGTGGTTTATGTTTATTCATTTGGAGCAGTGGTAGGAATAAATATACCAACTAAACAATTCAATTCTCTATTATCAGAGTTGGATGAATATGTTATAGGTACGGTAAAGCATACTTCGATAGAAACACTGGAAGTCATTCAAAACCGTGATAGGGAAAAAGAAATAGAGGTCAGCGAAGACAAAGTCTATGTCCCAAGAATTGACGATGGTACAATCTATACGGTTTCATTTATATTAGCCCAAAGTGTTTCACTACACAGAATTGAACAAAAAACTGATTTACTTATAGATGAGATAGAAAAATTTCTATCCGCCCGTGGTAAGATAGCAAAGGGAAGAAAGTCTCTTGGACTTGCTATGAAAATACTTAAAACCAGACATGAAATTCTGTCAGATGTGATGATTTTAGACAAACCAGATATAGCATGGGAAAATGAAATGTATGATCAAATATACCAAAAGTTGGCAAGGTATTATGAACTATCACGAAGATACAAAAACGTTACTACTAAACTTGATCATGCTTTTGAAGTTGCATCGGTTTTGCTTGAAATTCATAGCGAAAGTAAGGCAAACTTTTTAGAATGGATGATTATTCTCCTATTTGTTGTAGAAATAGCTATGACAATCTTAGAAAAACTTTTTTGAAATCAAAAATTCTGGTATATAATAGAATTACACAACATTATCAAAGGAGGGATTAGGTATGAAGAAGTATTTAGTGATACTATTTTTGGCTATCAGTTTACTTTCATTGGCAGTCAAGATTACGGTTTTTCATGTGAACGATACACACGGTCGTGCTTGGACGTTTACTGATTCAGCAGGGAATGTCATCGGTGGATTTGCAACGCTTGCAACAATTATCGACGCTGAAAGAAAAGTAAATCCAAACGTTCTTTTCTTACACGCAGGAGATATTAACACGGGTGTACCTGAATCAGACCTTATGAACGCACTTCCAGATATCTTCGTATTGAACAGAATGAAACTTGATGCTGTTGCAGTTGGTAACCACGAGTTCGACAAATCAAGAGATGTACTTTTGAAACAAATGTCATGGGCAAAGTTCCCATTCTTAAGTGCGAATATATACAAAGATGGAAAGTTGTTCTTCACTCCTTACATAATCAAAGAAATCGGTGGTGTTAAAGTTGCTATCGTTGGCTTCACAACGGAACATACAAAGATACTTGAAGGACCAAACTCAGAAGACCTTGAGTTCAAAAACGTTATAGAAGTGGCAAAATCGCTTATTCCAGAGTTAAGAAAACAAGCAAACGTTGTTATAGCTTTAACACATCTTGGCGTCGGTCAGGGATACTCAGAACTGTACACCACAGCAGACCAACTTGCGAAAGAAGTTGAAGGTATTGATTTAATTATCGATGGGCATAGCCATACACAATTAAATGCTCCTATGGTAGTTAATGGAGTACCAATCGTACAAGCATTTGAATGGGCAAAAGTAGTTGGACGTGCGGATATAGAAGTTGAAAATGGAAAAGTCGTAAAGATTGATTGGCAAGCACTACCAGTTGTACAATCCAAAGTTGTTGGTAAAGATGCAGCTGGTAAGAACATCCTTCAGGAAGTTACCAAAGAAGCATTGTACGTAAAAGTGCCACTTGATTATTTCAAAAAGCTCGGTGGCGCAAAACTTGATACTGTAATCGGTGTAACTGAAATCTTACTCGATGGTGAAAGAGCAAATGTTAGATCCAAAACAACGAACCTTGCCAACCTTATAGCCGATTCTATGATTTGGAAAACAGGAGCTGAAGTTGCACTCACAAACGGTGGTGGAATCAGAGCATCTATAAAACCGGGTAATATAACAATCAGAGATGTGCTTACAGTCTTACCATTTGGAAACACTTTGTATGTACTCGAAATGAAAGGTTCTGATTTGTTAAAGACATTCGAATACGCTGCATCCGTTCCAAACGGTCAAGGAGCGTTCTTGCAAGTTGCCGGAGCAACGTGGAAATCTGAAGGTGGAAAACTCACAGAAGTACTTGTTAACGGCAAACCAATCGATCCAGAAAAGGTATACAAAGTCGTAACAAACGATTACATGGCAGCAGGTGGAGATGGCTACGCCGTATTGAAAGGTCAGAAAGGTTACAACACATTCTATGTGATGGCAGATGTCGTTGTTGAGTACATTCAAAAAGTACTTGGTGGAAAGATTACAAGTTATGATGATAAACCAAGAGTTGAGAGAAAATAAATTTTAACTTTTTTGAATTAAAAGGCGGGTGTAAAAGCCCGCCTTTTTTTTGTTTGTTAGATTTACTTTTCTTGACATAAGATGTATAATAAAGTATAGAAGACTTCCGGGAGGTTGTTAACGTGGAGAGAAAAAATGAAATCCTTGAGATTTTAAAAAGAGCAAAAGCACCAATAAAAGGTAAAGAACTTGCGGAAAAATTTGGTGTTAGTCGTCAAATTATAGTCTCTGATATATCCCAGCTAAGAGAAGAAGGATACAGAATCGTCTCCACGAGGGACGGTTACATCCTCGATACAGGTGGAAAGGTCAGAAGAATCATAGCCGTTAAACATTCAAGCGAAGAGATTTATGATGAACTAAAAACGATTGTTGAAAATGGTGGGAAAGTTATAGACGTTATCGTTGAGCATCCACTGTACGGTGAAATTACCGGTAGAATCGATGTTTCAACGATAGACGATGTTGAAAAATTCATGACACTTCTAAAAATCTCAAATACAAAACCACTCCTGGAAATATCAGGTGGTATCCATCTTCATACGATAGAAGCACCAGATGAAAAGACAATGGAGAAGATTTTGAATGCCATCGAAAAGTACAGACTAAAATGAAATCTGAAAGGAGTGAGATTATGGAAGTGTTGTTAATTGTTGATTTGCAGAACGATTTTGCTAAACCAGGCGGTGCTCTTTACTTTCCGGGTGCTGAGAAAGTTATCCCACCTATCGTTGAGCTTGTCAAAGAATTCAAAGATAAAAACTTACCAATAATTTACACAAGAGATTGGCACGAAGATAACGATTACGAATTCGATATATGGGGTGTGCATTGCCTCCACGATACTGTGGGAAGTGAAATTGTAGACGAACTGAAGCTAGAACTAAAAGATTACAGTAAAGTGTATGAAATCAAGAAAAGTCGCTATTCAGCATTTTACGGTACGAACTTTGAAAACTTACTCAAAGAACTCAAAATAGATAAAGTGCACGTTGGCGGGTTAGTTACTCACATTTGCGTACTCTTCACCGTTGAAGAATTAAGAAACAGAGGTATAGAAACTATCGTTCACTCCAATTGTGTCGATAGCTTTGACAAATCAATGCACGAGTTTGCACTCAAAGAGATGAGAGATGTATTACTTGCAAAAGTATTGTGATATTTGGCATAAATTAATCTTTTCTTAATTGTAATTACCTGGATGTATGGTAAACTGTATTGACCAAAAGTAAAAAACGAAAAGTCGATCCCTTTCTCCTTGCTATAACATCCCTTGTTGGAAGGTTAAAAAATTAAGCAAGGCGAGGGATGGACTTACAAGGAGAAAGGTGGAAAAAGATATGGAAAAAGAACTCAGTACTTTTGAAGACCTCGGATTAAGCGAGGAAATTTTGGAAGCGGTGCGTAAAAAAGGGTATTCGTCTCCCACAGAGATTCAAAGGTTAGTTATCCCAGTTGCATTATCAACAGACAAAGACATCATCGCCCAAGCACAAACGGGGACAGGTAAAACGGCAGCGTTTGGTATACCGTTGCTTGAGAGAATCAACTTCAAATCTGACAGAAGTGTTAAAGCGATAATAGTGACACCTACACGTGAATTGGCTTTACAAATCTTCGAAGAGCTAAAAAGTTTGAAAGGTAACAGAAGAGTCAGAGTTGCAACGATATACGGTGGCCAGTCGATGGAAAAGCAATTGAAAGACCTCGAAAGAGGTATCGATATTGTTGTTGGAACTCCCGGGAGAATTATAGATCATTTGAACAGAGGTACGCTAAACCTTTCGAACGTGCAGTATCTTGTACTCGACGAAGCCGATAGAATGCTTGACATGGGATTTCTTGACGATGTACTTGAGATAATAAAACAAACACCAGACACAAAACGAACGTTCCTTTTCTCAGCCACGATGCCAAAAGAAATCGTAGAAATAGCTAAGAAATTCATGAAAGAATACGTGCATATATCAACAATTAAAAACGAATTAACAACAGAAAATGCAGAGCAACTGTACTTCGAAGTTGATGAACAAGATAAATTACCGTTACTATGCAGAATCATCGATATGAATCCAGACTTTTACGGCATCATCTTTTGTCAAACGAAAATAGAAGTCGATGAGATAGCAAAAAAACTATCAGATCTGGGATACAGTGCGGATGGTTTGCATGGTGATTACTCACAGTACCAAAGAGAAAGAGTCCTTGATAAATTCAGAAAAAAACAACTGAAGATACTTGTGACAACCGATGTTGCGGCAAGAGGAATAGATATAGACGGATTAACGCATGTTGTGAATTACTCTGTACCGAAAGACCCAGAATACTATGTACACCGAATCGGAAGAACCGGTCGAGCAGGCAAGAAAGGTTTCGCTATAACATTTGTCACAAGAGATGACTATTTTCACTTTGCAAAAGTTAAAAAATTTGCCAAAGCGAAAATCATCAAAGAAAAAGTTCCACAAGTTGAAGATATACTTACAAGACAACTTGAAAGCCTTGTGGAAAATATCAAAAATACTCCAAGAGTTTCAAACGAATTGTACAAAAACGTAGCTCAACAACTCATAGAAGAGATGGGACCAACTGAAGCAGTCGAATTACTAATGCACGCGCTTTTGAAAGAAAGAGTAGACACATCACGTTACGGTGATGTTAAACCAAAGGATTTCTCAAAAAGCCGTGGATTTGCAAATTCAACAGATAACGTAAGACTCTTTGTTAACATGGGAAGTTCAAAAGGATTGGATAAGAAAAAACTTGTGGAATTCATATCTGAAAAAACAGGTGTAGAAAAATCGAATATAAACAACGTCAGAGTTTTCGATAATTATTCATTCATCGATGTTAGTGAACTCGATGCGGAGATAATAATCAAGACTCTCAATAAAAGAAAAGATAGAAATAGAAAAGCTAAACCACTTGTTGAACGTGCAAGACAGAAAGAAAAATCCGCAAGTTGACCTCCTCCCCGCATTGAAATGCGAGGATTCTTCGTGCGGTTTGTTAG
>CAZOAS010000014.1:0-21522 GCA_964577745.1 uncultured Fervidobacterium sp. | reverse complement strand
CTGTTGAATTTGCACTCTTAATCTTTATCGTATCCTTTTTTATATCCACTATCTTTCCAATGATACCGCCTGTTGTAACAACGGTATCTCCTCTTTTCAGGTTTTCAATCATCTGTTTGAATTCTTTTTCTCTCCTTCTTTGTGGGAGGATAACTAAAAAATACATCATGGCAAAAAATATCAGTAACATTATGAGCATTTGCATCAATGCTCCTGCTCCTGATGCTTGTGGTGTTGCTGTGGATGCTCCTGCATCCGGTGCACCTGCAAAGACAAATTTCACTAAGAATCCCTCCTTTAATAGTATTTGATAGTATTGTTAGCGCACTCCAGACCTTTCAGCTGCTTTTACAACGTGTTCCATCAAAACGAGTGTTGTGATTCTTCCAACTCCTCCAGGCACTGGTGTTAGTTCGCATATTTCGGCAACCGATGGATCAACGTCTCCGTATATTTCATCGTTTTCAATATTTATTCCAACGTCTATGACTATTGTACCAGGTTTGAAGTAATTTTTTCCGAGCATCTTCGCTTTTCCAATTGCGACTACGACGATATCTGAGTTTTGCGTTAGTTCTTCTATGTTCCTTGTTCGTGAATGACACACTGTCACAGTTGCATCGACACCTTTTTGCAAAAGCAACATTGCAAGTGGTTTTCCAACTGTTACGCTTCTACCAACAATTGTTATCCTTTTACCAGAAGGATTAGTAAGGTAATTTATAATCCTCATTACAGCTTCAGCTGTACACGGTGGAAACGTTGGTGAATCGTACATTATATTCCCAAGATTTGCTGGATGCCTTCCTTCTATATCTTTGTCAGGTGAAATTAGCATAACAGCTTCATGCTCTGATATTCCTACCGGAAGCGGGTGAGTTAAAAAGATACCACTTACCGAAGAGTCAGCTGAAAGTTTTGGCAATAGTAACTTCAGATCCGATACTTTTGGAGCTTCGTAAACAGCAAATTCAATTCCAAGCCTTTTTGCTTGCTTTTCCTGACTTTTCAAATAAGCCAAAGTGGATGGTTCTGGCTGACATGTAACGGCAGCGAGTTTTGGAGCTTTATTCAAATTTGAAATTCTCTGCTTTATGTTTTCAACAATTGACGAATAAAGTGGTTCAAGATTTATTATCATTTTACCACCTCTGTCAGTTAATATAGTTTGTTACGCCTGACCGTAAACTGGTTTTAGTCCAGCTTGGTACAATAAACCGCAAACTTCGTACATACCTTTCTTTGTAACGCAAAGTACAACACCGGACATCTCAGCAGCTTTTTTCGTTTCCGGCATTATTTCTCTATTTCTTACAATCAACACAACTGGTATGCCAACAACCCCAGCCGTCCTAACACACTGTGGAGTGGCTAATCCGGTTACGAGCAAAGAGCCAGGTTCTGATAGTGCAAGTACATCACTCATTAAATCAGAAGCGGCAACTTTTTCAATGTCGATTTCTTCAACGTTTGAATCGGTTGATATGATTATCTCCCCTTCAACAAGCTCCAATAATTGTTTCAATTTCACAACATATCACCTCTATAAGCATATTTAACAAAAGCTTCATACGTCCATGGACAGGTTTTCTCAAAAATTTCCGCTATCGCTAACGCATATTGCTGAATTTCCCACTGAGCGTGTGAATCAGCCCTTAAACTGAGAAAATTCATCAAACTACGTGCATTAACCGTCCAGTAAAATTGTGTGTACGTTGCAAGTGGGAGTACAACTCTTGCAAGTTCACGTGCCACTCCCATATCAAGAAGGTCTTTGTAAACTCTGTAACTTTCTTCAAAAATCCCTTCCATTTTACTCCTTACCTTTTCAAGTAACTGCTCATCTTCTATTTGAACTGCTTTTTGCCTATCCTCTGGTACATTCACACGTATATTTGATGGAATATAAAATTCTTCCTCTTTTATCTCTGTGTACCTTTGACTGATTTCGTTGAACGAACCTATCCTGTGTCTAAACCACTGCCTTGCAACAAACAAAGGTGTCTTCACATGGAATGTGAAGACGATATGCTCAAAAGGTGTTTCGTGACCATGTTCCATAAGGTACATAATAAGTGCTTTGTCTCTCTCTGGAGTCTTTAAACCTTGACCATAAGAAACACGTGCGGCTTTAACCGCTGAGTAATCATCCCCCATCATATCAACAAGCCTTACGAAACCTTTATCTAATAAATTTTTCTGTAAACCAGAGAAATCCCTATTTAGATTTGCGTTTGGATCGTTTATCTCGTATGTTGCCAAATATGTCCACCTCCATCGAATTAAGAAGTACACTGTATCTTTCTTGAGATATTGAACCATCTGACAACCATTTATCCAATATATCTTTGTTGAGCATTCCAAAAACTGGATCAAACGTTAGTCTGTGATATGGTGTCGGTCCGTATTTATTTAATGCTTGTATATGTTCTTCTGTTGGGTAACCTTTATGTTTTGCAAGACCATAATTTGGAAATTGCGTATCGAATTTCTTCAAGATTCTATCTCTTGTAACTTTTGCCAATATCGAAGCGGCGGAAATTTGGTATATTTTGTCATCACCTTTTACAATACAGCGAGCTGGAAAATTCAACTTCAAATTCTTACCGTCGACGTAAACGTTTTTTACTTCAACATATTGAGAAAGTATCTCAAGTGCCCTATTCATAGCTAATTCTGTTGCATGAAATATGTTGTATCTATCTATTTCATCTGGTGTTGCAATACCTATGCCGAATTTCGCATTGAAAAATATCCTTTCGTAAAGCTCTTCCCTTTTCTCTTCACTCAACTTTTTGCTATCTTTTATACCTTCTATAAACAATCCTTCATCGAAATAAACTGCCGCTGCAACAACTGGTCCAAATATCGGTCCTCTTCCTGCTTCATCTACTCCTATGACATTGTAATCTATCGTAAAATCATTCATACTCAAACCTCGTTATCTTTTCAATGTTTTGTATACGTTATTCACATCTTGGATAAATCCTTCCACACCATCACCTGTTATGACCACAAGCCAATTGTCTTTGAACCATGCGTAAAGGTCTGTTTTCTCAAGCCTTATCGTAAATACTCCGTAACTTCCCATGTTAATCTTCACGTACTTCATTTTGAATGGATTGCCGTATTTCTTTGTGACTTTACTCCAATTTTCCTTAGCTTGTTCTGGATCTTCGTATCTGAATATCATGAACATACCGTCAACACCATCGAAGATGGCATATCTTCCCTCTCCGAGGTTCATATCACCAAATCCATTTATGTATCCACTATCCAAAAGGTAATATTTCCCAGTGAGCACATTAATAGCCGCTTCGAGCGAGTAACTTGACGGTGGTACTTCAGGTAAAAAAGGAACAGAGCAAGAGTATGTTATCAAAAGTGTAAAGAATACAATCGTAAAAAGATATGCACTCTTTTTTACCTTTCTCATCTCTTAGCACCTCACGTTATTACTTTAATTTTCGTTATTTGGTCTATAGAAATAATTGATTGCTTCCTTTACAACTTTTTCGGAAAAAGCCAGATCCGCATGATCATACATCGGGAAAACTTTTTCTTTTCCATAATAAATCGCACTTGCTAATGGTACCATACCGTCATTTTGAACATAAATAGAATCTTCTGGGTACAGCGTTTTAACCACTGCGTTGAGCACGTACAATGCAGTCGTTGAAAAAATCTCTGTTTCGACTAAGTTTAATATCATTTTCGATAGGTCACTTATAACAAATCCAGCAAAGTTTAGAAATTCAACTCCATTTGGTATATCCGGATTATTGAATCCTACACTTATGTACTTATAATTTGGAGCTTCGATAAATACTCCTGAAATATTTGCAGATAAAAGCACTGGTCTTATAATATCATACTTTGGATGAAGTTTCAAAATTGATTTATCCATAACGACAAAGTTAGCCAACGGAGAACCGATATGTGGTGTTCCGGCAAATACTACCTTACTTACAGATTCCCTAAACTTTTCATCTTGCAATGCGTATCTTACAACGATTCCTCCCATGCTGTGTGCGTATATATTAACTTTGTAACTAAGGTTTGATATCTGTTTTACTAATGCATTCGCTATTTCTTCTAAGGGTATATCTAACGAAGGATAAAGGAATATATACAAACCATACTCTTCCGGTAAAAATTTTTTCCAGCTATCGGTGAGCATCTTTTTGTATACAGTCCACACACCGTAAATTTCATCTGGATCTATACCGTGAACAAGAACAACAGGCTCAATCCCGTCTCTTAATTTGATTAATTCAGGTTCCGGCCTTTTCCAAGCACTTTTTACAACTCTTGTATACTCAAAAAAAGGCTTTATTTCGTAAAGTGACCTGTAAACAGGTGTTAGTCCATAATAGTAAGTGTAATATTCTTGGGCTTGTCCTATCGAACCTAATGTTACCAAAAGAAATACTAAGATTAATAAGCGAGTTTTAATAGCAATACCTCCAATATATCTGAAGCATCTTCGGTTCTGTCGACTATATCACCCACGTTTATAACCAGTTCTTTTAGTTGCATCTTCTCAGATAAGTGTATATCCAAAGAGAAAATCTCTTTTAAAAGTTCTTCTTCAACGACATCTTCTTCGTGTTCAAACTTTTCGACTTGTAATATCAAAGGTGTAACGTTATCGATGTTGTTAAAAAGCTCTTTGACTGAGTCAGAAAAAGCTCTTGCGGCGTTGATAGCGCATTCTAATTGCATTAATATTTTTTCTTTTAAATTCTCTGGAATCTTCGGTTGTTGATAGTCAATTATCTTGCTCACCGATTCGCATTTGTTGACTATCTTATCTATACTTTCACTAAGAGAGTGTATTACTTCTCTCATATCGGGCAAAAATAGACCTTTGTACGTTTCGGAAATAATGTATCTTCTAATTTCATCAGCTTCATGCTCTATACGTTTAATGTCTGAAAACATTTCACTTTTTTTATCACATGAGTTTGAAAAATAGCAGACAAAATAATCTTTCAAAGCCGATACTGCTTCTACCGTTTTAAACGACAGAGCTATAATCTTCTCTATTACATCCTTTTCCTTTTTTGCAAATGAAAATGGCATACTAACACCCCCACATAATTATACCACAAATTACAATTTTTCGAAGAAGAAAAGAAAAGAATCTCCATATTCTTTTATTTTTGATACTTTTAAGAATTTTAAATCGTTTTCTTTCGGTTTTTCTCTCTTAGAGCATTGGAGAATAAAAATAGTATCTTCTTTCATCACTTTGTGAACTCTTTCTATAATATCCTTTACTATCCCCAGTTCATACGGTGGGTCTGAAAAAATCAGGTCGAAGACCCCAGCATATTCTTCCAAAAATCTTCTGGCGTCTTCTTTATAAATAGTAATCATATCTTCCACGCCAAGATTTTTGGCGTTGTTTTTAACCGTTAAGAGTGCCTTTTGGGATACATCCACAAATGTAACATCATGTGCTCCGTTACTTATCATCTCAAAGCCGACTATTCCACTTCCGCAACATATATCGGCACAAGATTTTCCTTCAAAATCCACCATGCTCGATAGTGCACGTCTGATAATAGCGGAAGTATACCTTGTTCTTGGGTCAGGAACTGTATTTATCGTTTTCCCTCTGAATTTTCCACTTTCGATTTTTAGCATAATCCTTTAATTTTCCTCGCTCTCTGGTTCATCTTCAGTATCTTCACTTTTAATTTTAACGACCACAGTTAGTTCACCTTTCACCTGATTAAATTTCTCTATAGCGTCTTGTACCTTTCCAAAGAAAGACTCCTCATAAACCTTTGTTAACTCCCGTGCTATAAAGATATCGCAATTGCCGAGTATGTTTAGTATATCTAAAAGTGTCTTTTTCAATCGCTCAGGACTTTCAAAGAAAACCAATGTGTTAATTAATCCAAGTTCTTTTATTTCATTCAATTTTCTTAGCAATCTTCTTCTATTTTTGTCTTTCGGCATAAACCCGGCGAAATAAAAGTGAGTACCGGGGAATCCACTCAAAGCTAAAGCACTTGTCAGTGCACTTGGTCCAGGAACTACTTTTACCGGAATGCCTTCCTCGTGACACTTTCTTACTAAATTAAACCCAGGGTCGGAGATAACTGGCATCCCAGCATCAGACACCTGGGCAATTTTCTTTCCTGATTTTAACATAGAAATCACTTTGTCTAACTTCTTATAAGAATTATGTTCGTTAAATGATTCCATAGGCTTTTTTATATCGAGATGTTGGAGTAAATTCTGCGTTCTTCTTGTGTCCTCTGCAAGTATCAGATCCACTTCTTGCAATATTTCTATAGCACGAAGCGTGATGTCTTTAAGATTGCCTATTGGAGTTCCAACTATGTACAGTATACCATCAAAATTATTGGTCACTTCTTCCATAAGAATCTACCTACCAGTTCATTCGATTTAATTTTCAGTTGATCTTCGTAAGGCAATTTTTCAGCCTCTCCAAAGTACTCTTCAAAAGCTTCTTTCAATCCATTTACAATATCTGCCAAAGGAATGACTTTGTAATTGTAAAGCCCTACTAATGGTATCTCAAGATTTTTAGTACTCTTGAAGCAGTGTTTTACTTCGTCGTGCGATATAAGAACAATTGAACCATGTTGTAATATATAATCTTGTGTTCTTGTTTGAGCACTACCTATAACCTTTATTCCATCAAGTGCTACTTCGTACACAGATGGCACTTGAAAACACACATTACTTAAAGGTTTCTTCTTACCTTCAACGATCTCAACGGGATAACCTAAATTGTTCAACCCTTTAACTATAATCTTGGAGATTGTATTGTAAAACTCCAACACCGTTGTATTAAATAATTCGTGTGTTTTTGGAACAACAACGGAATAAGTCAATTCGTCCCAGTGCAATACCGCTCTACCACCGGATGGTCTTCTCACGATATCGTAACCTTGAGCGTTTATATATTCATAATCTAAGTCATCAGCATTTTGATGTTTACCAAGTGAAAGCGTTGGAACTTTCCACGTGTAAAATCTCAAAGTAACGTCATCAACAATCTCACCTAACGCAACATCCAACGCCATATTCAATGCACCGTCAAGACCGTAAGTCTCATAAAAATACATCGATTAACAAATTCACCCCTTGAGTTTTTTAGTGATTAAAAATACCGGATTCATCGCCAAGACTATTATAACCTTAATTACATACTGAGACAATATCATCGACCAAAGATTTGGATAAATACCAAGGAATGCAACGTATGTAAAAACTATCGTATCGAGTAACTGAGCGATACCGACAGAAAAGAGATTTGCCGTTAGAGCATTTTTGAAAAATCCTTTGTTGAATATGTAATGATTTATAACTTGCGAAGTTCCGTATGCCAATAAGCTTGCCAATGTAAATCTCCAGTTAGTGCCAAGAACAAGTCTGTAAGCTTCTCCTCTTTCGATTGATGCAGCAGGCATAAATAGTCCAAGCAAAATCAAACCACTTGCAGTTGCCTGAGCCAAAAAGCCCATAAAAATAAGATACTTAGAATGTATCTTATCGATAACATCAGAAACGATGTTCGACAGTATAAACGTAAACGTATAACTTATAATAGATGCTGGAAAAAGAAACAAACCAATCTTAACTACCTTTGATGCTATCACGTTTGAAACGACAATACCTGTTATAAAAAGTGTTGTAAAAAGCATAATCCTTTTCTCCGTTTGCATAATCTGTTCCTCCTTGCAAATATTATGGATTATCAAAGTTTAATTGAAATAAATTACCAATTTTTCAAGGCAAAATATTATACTTCACATACCTTTCAAAAGCCATTTTCTAAACCAAAACTTACCATATTTTTTACTTGGTCGTAACCAAAAAAATTGAAAAAGGTGTATATAATATTGTTCGTAATACTGACATAGCGTGTTCACTTAAGTAGACATGACTATATAACTGACTAAAAAGTGTCTACTTAATGCGACATAAGAAAGACAAGCAAAAAACTAAAAATAACTAACGGGGAGGGATTACCATGAAGAGCTTGGGCAGACACATCATTGCAGAATTTTACGACTGTGACAAAGAAATACTTGACAACATCGATGCTATCGAGTTTCACATGAAACAAGCGGCATACGAAACTGGTGCAACGATAGTTAACTCATCTTTTCACCGGTTCCTCCCCTACGGAGTGAGCGGTGTAGTCGTAATAAGCGAATCACACCTCACAATCCATACATGGCCTGAATATGGTTACGCAGCAGTAGATTTGTTCACATGCGGTGATCACGTTGATCCATGGAAAGCATTTGCGTATCTTAAGAAAGTTTTCAAATCGCAAAGAGCACATGTTGTTGAACATGTCAGAGGAAAATACGACGAGATTGGAATTCCAGAAAACGCACCGCACAAGGCATTTGCTGAAGAATTAGTTGAAAGTCTGTAAGAATTTAAAATTCATATCGAGCCTGGTGAGGAGGTGAAGATGCAATGGACAAGAATTTAGAAAAGGAATTAAAATCCGGTAGACATATGTTGTACATGGAATGGTACTCAAAAGACCCAGGCGGACTATTTATGAGAGTTAATAGATATCTATACTCAGCACAGAGCCAATATCAAAGAATAGACATATTCGAATCACCTTTTTACGGAAGAGTCTTTTCTCTTGATGGTATAACTATGACAACGGAAGTAGATGAATTTATGTACCATGAGATGCTTGTCCACGTACCGATGTTTATGCATCCAAATCCGAAAAAAGTTCTTGTCATCGGTGGTGGAGATGGTGGAAGTATCAGAGAGGTATTAAAACATCCATCTGTTGAAAAAGCAGTGATGTGTGAAATAGATGAACTTGTGGTTAAAGCTGCGATGGAGTATCTTCCATACACGGCATCAAAGTTAACAGACCCAAGAGTCGAACTTGTTTACGAGGATGGTGCAAAGTTCGTTAGACAGTTTAAGAACGAATTTGATGTTATAATCATCGACTCGACAGACCCAACTGCTGGTGAAGGTGGACATCTTTTCACATTAGAATTTTACAAAGCTTGTTACGATGCGCTTAAAGAAGATGGGATTCTCTGCGCTCAAACAGAAGGTATGACATACGATTACGAATGGGGCTCAACGGCGTACAAGAGAATTAAAGCCAACTTCCCATTAACGAAGATGTACCTTGGATTTATGCCAACTTATCCAGGTGGAATTTGGTCTTACACCTATGCTTCGAAAACAGGAATCGACCCGATAAAGGATTTCAATCCAGAAAAGGTAAGAAACTTCAAAGAACCACTTAGATATTACAACGAAGAGATACACAAAGCCGCTTTTGCTCTTCCAAACTTTGTTAAGAAATACATTGGCGAAGAGTAATACATTTTAGGACGGCAGGTTTCAACCTGCCGTTCTTCGTTAATGCTCAAAAACATGAGGTGAGAACGTGAAACTTGGTAGTAAAATAAAACGACTTAGAATCGCACGTGGATACACACAAGAAGAACTTGCCGACAGATGTGATTTGTCCAGAAGTTTTATATCACAACTTGAAAGTGATAAGGTTTCTCCTTCCGTGGAAACACTTGAACGTGTTTTAAGAGTTCTTGGCACGGATTTAAAACATTTTTTCTCAGATGAACCTAAAAAAATAGTATTCAAGAAAAATGAGAGGGTACCAGTTTACGAATTGCCAAAAGGAGTTAAAATAGATATACTAATGGATGGCATAGAAGACAAAGAAGTCGATGCAAAGATAGTTGAGCTTGAACCAGGTGCACAGACAGAACAGGAAGACTACCATGACGGAGATGAATTTGGATTTGTGATAGAAGGATCCGTTGAGATATACATAGATGGCAAAAAATACAGAGCGAACGAAGGAGATTGTTTCTATTATTCGGCTGATTGTATACATTATCTGAGAAACCCGGGAAAAGAAAAAGCAAAGATATTGTGGTTGCAAACTATCTGACCTACTCCCAGCATTAAAATTCGAGGATTTTTCATGTGGTATGTTAGTTTATTAGCTTTAACCGCATCGGGCTAGTCAATGCCACTACTCGTATTCCTTTACATGAATTCGGAGATATTTTTTTGAGTACATTCAGTGCACCATTTACATCGACATTTAATACTGTTCCTCATTCTCTACAAATGTACAGTTCACTATGTACTCTGCTTGTCTTATCAATACTCATATACTTTAAACATCTTTGTGATGTGTACGATTCGTTTAGTTGGATTATTGTTATTCCGTATATCCTTGCTTTGCATTTTAATTTCTCCATGAATTTACCGTACGGTGTTTGAAGGATTTTTGATTATTCTGTTTACTATCATACAAAGCTTAATTAACTTAACAGCTGTGTATTGTCGCATTGAAATGTAGGGTTTTAGAGGCTTGAAATTTTATAAGATAAGAATAGTAAAGATTACAGTAAATAAAAACAGTAGCTTTTGATGCTGTTTTTATTTTCCATAAAATATGTAAGAATTGTGATTGAAAGTGGTATAATAAAAGTGAGTAATTATCTCTAAAAACAATATGAAGGTGGGTACTATGAGTGGTAAATTGTACATCATATTTCTATTTTTTTGGGTTTTGATTGTAATAAACATTTATGGGGTGCAGTACATAGTAATTACATGGGATTACGATGAAAATCAAAAAATATCTATAACAGAGCAAACAAATTCTGTGAACATAGGAACTATGTCCATTTACTCAAATGACAAGTTTAAAGTATATGTGACCCCAAAAATATTACCTGTTGATGAAAACGAGCTTGTACAAATTCAGGTAAGTTCCGTTAAGGTTGGTGAAACAACTATATCTATGGATCCTTACTTCCCAACGCATGTTACAACGAAATGGCTTTATGGAACGCTCAACTTGAATTTCATATTTTTTGAACCACCGAACGATTTCATGGTTATACTAACGTTTACTTTTATGCCACTGTGAAATTTTCAAAGTTTTAGGAGGTTTGCTATGAGAAAATTCTTACTGTGTGCTATTTTTTTATTGGCAAGCATATCCTTTTCTTCTGGAGTTTTTATTCGATAATTGATAACAACGGTACAACTTGGTCACAGGTTCTAACATTTACAATTAAACCAAAGGTGTCCATTACTTGGACATACAACGAAAATGATGTAATTCCTATTGATGATGTAACTAAAGAAGGAGTTGTTGGACTTTTAAATATTTCTTCTAATAAGCCCGTAAAGTTATCAGCGGATGTAAAGAGATTCTCCGAAGATACTCCAGATGTTGAATATCTCAAAATTGGTAATAGAAATATCCCTCTCAATCAACCTGTTCAAATACAGAATAAGAATCTATATGGAGATTTAGTAATATCCTTTGACATCAAAGAGAATACAGAAGTTTCTGAGTTTACAATCCTGTTAGAATTTACTTTCTATCCATTCTAATTCTTTCTGATTTTCATGGTTCTAAAATCTAGCATTTTAATGTGTAGACAGAGCCAAATTTAACTTTTTCAGGAGCTTTTTTATGTCACCAAACTAATTTTAATCCCCAAGTTACTTGTATTTGTGAATTTAGAAGTATCAAAATTTCACCGGAAAAACTTCCCTGATGTAATCCCATAGCTATGCCGTAAAATAAACCTTCTTTACCATCAGCCGAGATTAAGGGTAAAATTTCAAAATTTTCAGTCCTTAATTTTAGTCCCATTTTAGTGGACAAGGAAAATTCATTTTTGGTGACATTGTACCTTAACTTAGAGTAAAGGTAAACAAAATTCGTACTTATATTATCTGAAATAGATAGCCCTATTTCTTTTTCACTTAGATTATAATCCAAATGGGTGTACACATTATCAAAGAGAGAGACGCAAAGTTCTACATTTGATAAAGTAAAATCGGAGTTTTTGAAAGATACTATGGAATTCAACCTTTCCGTTCCAATTTGCAATGATGAAATTGCTGGATTAGAATATATACTAAGAAGTGTTTTTTCACTCTTTTGCGAACCTTTCTTTTGTATTTGTGGAATTGTTGAGAGTTTAAATGCATCCTGATTAAAAGCTCCATCGAATACCTTCAATACTTGAAAGTTCGTTAAAAAGACACCGTTCTCAACTTTTACTATGTAATTTATTGCTTGATTGGCGTTTTTTGGAGATAAAAGTTTCGAAACATCTATGTTGATAGCACTTTCTTTTGTTTTTATAACTAAACAATTCGATGAGTTAACTTGAGTTACTTCTATTTCCAATAAGTCATCCAAGGATAAAAGCTTTTTACTTTCTTTGTACAATTCTCCCATATTCACAAAAGTGAATACTTCTTTCATCGCTTTAAGTTTTTCAAAAACAGTTATTGAATCTATTATCCCGATACCTTGAGTGTTAAGCTCTGCTGTAGAAGAAATATCACTCTTTGAGTAATACTTCACATTTACAAGGAGAACATCCTCTGATTTAGGAAAATCCATATTTTCAAGAAGTTTGACAACTCTTTCGTATGAATTCTTTGTCGGAGTATAAAAGTATATTTTTCCATTGTAAGAATAGGCATAGTATCCCATCGATTCGATTAACTCAGTTAAATACCTGGGATTTGTGTACTTTATAGTATATTCTCCAACGTATCTTTCTTTACTTATGTTTTCGAGTGAGTAAATAACGTACGTGTTCTCAGATACTTTTTCAAAATCGAGATTCAAAGGCAATAATAACAATTTAAGGGTTGTATCTAAATCTGTTTTGGCTAAATTTATTGAAACTTTCAGTGATTCTATGGTTGAAGGATAGATGAAGTTGATTTTTGATTGATTAGTGATTTCATTTAAAACATCTTTGAGATTTGCATTTGAAAAATTCAAGCTAATTCCAAGGTAAATTGTTGAAATAAAAAGAGTAATTAATACACTGAATTTTATTAACTTCTTCACCCTCTATCCCTCCACAGTTATCAAAAAGATAATATAACGTTTTTCTGTCTCAAAGTAATATCGTTTAAAAAATGGACCTATAAACGGTAAATCTTTTAAAATAGCGAACCCTCCCTCTTTTTGAATAGCTCTATCGTAACTTACGGAGGATATTATATAGCTTTTACCGTACTCAAGTTTTACAGTTGATTGCAACGAAGCTCCTTTACTATCGAAATTCACCTCATTACTCGACGGTATACCGCTGATTTGCACATTAAGGTCAACAAAACAAACTTTAAAAAGATACTTTGGAGATACACTTACTTCGATACTCATAGTATGTGGATTAGTTGTCAGTTTACCATCAACGTACTTTGTAAGTGTTATATTTTTTTGAGTTGTTACTTTCATCGAAGAGCCGTTCATTATGCTGAAAGAACCATCGTAAAGTATTTGAAAATTTTCGTCATTTGATTTGCTATTTGAGTATAACACATTCAAAAACATACCAGAGAGTGGTATCTGGAGCATGTTTGGAAAGTAAGATAAGGCATTTCCCGAGGAAATGTCGTTTATGTAAGCGTTGAGGTAAGACTCACTGACATCTATAATTTTTACCTCTACAACTTTTGATTCAATTGGCTTATCTATTTTAGTTACAAAGTTAGCTATCTGAGAAGCAATAGAAGCCGGTGCATAGACAAGTAAGTTTTTTGAGTTATTGACTTTCACAATGTAATCTTGGAAATGTTTTGGAATCATTTCGTAGATTCTTTCCACGTTGACGAATTTTAATGGTACTTCATAAAAAGATGATACGTTGATAAAAGCTGGGGATGTTGAATTTGCAATACCCACAAAATAAACATTTTCCAACTTTACCCAGTAATAATTAAATGGCATTACTATTAAGTCAAGTAATTGTTCGAATGTCAAATTATCCGAAGAGATAGTAAGTGTTATCGAACCAGCTATGTTCGATTCGTAAATTATAGGTTTACCGTACTCTAAGGATAGTGTATTAAGGACTTCTTTTATGTTTGTGTTAAAAAAGCTTATTTCTTCACTAAACGCTTTACTCGTGATTATAGCAAGTAAAATTGTAAAGATAATAATAAAAATAAAAATTTTTTTACTAACTGAAACCATACAACAACGACCACCACCAATCTTATGCTTTTTAGAATTTATCAATTATGAATTTTTTGGTTTCCTTATACACGTTGTATTCCACTGAAAAACCCGTTGATTGGACAAAACGTTCGAAATCAAAATTCATCGTTTGACCCGGGAATATTACAAGCTGACTTTCGTTAAGAATCTTACCATTTTGAAGAATGTTGAATTCTAACAAACAATCTCCAGTGTTTGTAACTTGTAAGACTGTACTTGAGCTTTTGTTAATCATCTTAGCTTCAAGATTAGGTGTAATACTGTTACCTCTCAAAACTAAGAACAAATTGTTTATAGTTTTTTTCTTACTTCCATCATCGGAAAAAACGCTAACAGCGTAAATTTTATCTCCAGAGAAGTTAAAATCCTTTTGTGTTGTTTTTACAGAGAAAGTTACTGATTTGTACGGATAGACCGTCAATTTCTTTGGAGAGAAAACGATATCTGGATTTTCCGTGGATAATGAAATATTCTCTTTGAAAGGAGAAAGATTAAACATCACAACAGATTGATTTACATTCTTAGATTTTTCTGAAAACAGAATTATATTTTGCTGGAACGAGTACATACTTTCCTTTGGTTGTTCGTTATTTACAAAAGTGGCGTTTGTGTAAAAGTCCTTATCGTAAGACTTTCCAGATAAAATAAAGTCGACTTTTCCTGTGGGCAAGACGTAAGGTACATAGAACGTGTAATAAGTTTTTCTCTCTGGAAAAATGACCAAGTCGAAAGAATCCAACGGAACTTCCGTTATAGTTGTCTTTAAATCCCTTGAAGAGATTTGGACAGTTCCTTTAGGTATAAAAGCAACGTTGCCATTGTTTTCAATCTCAAGTGTTATCAGAGAACCAAAATCACCATACGATTCATCCGGTTCCTTAGAAAGATCCCTCACAGAAAGATTAAGAATCTTTATTGATTGGTACACGGGAATATTCTTAAATCTTACAAAAAACGGCACTATGTAATTAAGTTTGATTTGAACTTTACCAGTGGAGGCGCTTTCTTGCGATATTTTGAGAGCAAACACACCAGAAGCTCCAGGAAAATCAACTGGTACATCGAAATCAATTACGACTTCCCTTTGTTCTTGAAGCGCCAATTTGTAAGTTGATTCTCTGAGTTTTACGTATTTCTTCAGACTGTAATTGTACGTTGGATCATCGAAGACATAATTTTTACCATCTGTTATAAAGTCGATAATTTCTATATTTACGATAGATTCAACGGGGATATCGTTTTTTATGAAAAACGAATAAGAAAAAGAATTCTTTGTCGTTTCAATTTGGTAAATCAAACTGGGTGAAATATCGAGTGTGAATGCGACTGAAATAAAAAATATCATGGAAAATAGAAAAAAACACTTTTTCAAGTCCAAAGACATAATTCCTTACCTCCTCTGGATATATCTTAATTTTAATTATTTATTAAATCTTCTAACTTCTTCAAAAGGCAAGTATCTTCTGGGATTTCAATCTCATCCATTTTTAAATCGATACGATTTACAAAACCTTCTATCACTTCTTTTTCACTTTTTGTACCACGTTCAAGAAGAATAATTTTTTCATGTTGTGTTTCAACGATTATATCTCCTTTTCTAACCTTTAATTTTTTCAGACTAACGCAATCAGATGTTTTAATTACTAATGGTAAAAAATACCTCTCTCTCGTTAATAATTGTTGCTCGAGTAAAAATTTCGCCCTTAATGCATTCTGGTTCAAACCTCTACGAGTCTCGGATAGCTTTTGAATCTTTTCACATATCTTACTTGTGATTTTCCTAAAATTATAAATCCATTTATCATCCAATCCTTTAAGCAATTCCGAATTACAGATTTCCTTTATTTTATCAGTAGAAATCTTATTCAGATCATCTTTTGAAGAGTTGATAAATCCCTGATAATCACTTTGAAATATCTTTTTGTCTATATAAACGTATTCACGCTCACTTCTAAGATGTTTCTCATCGATACCTAAGTCTTTTCTAACGTAATAAAGTTGTACATTTAAATTCTTCCGGATGTATTTTTCATCAAAACCATCCCAAAATACATCGGCTAACTCCTTTATCGAAACTCTTGAAGCATCTGTCAGTAATAAATAGAACAATATTTTCAAAGCCTTTTTTGAAGTAAATTTCTCTATTTTCTTACCATCTACAAATATTTCCCAATCACCAAACATCTTTACATAAACCATTCAAAATACCTCCCAAAAAAATGTAACAAGATGTTTGATTTGAGTTCGATAAGTTAGTATAGATTAACATTTTCTACTTTGCAATTAGACAGAGATTTGAGTTTTTCTTCTTCTATAAAGATGACAAACTCTTCTGGATTTATTAAATCTATGCGATCAGAGTATCTTATTATTCTATCCATTAAATTATGGTTTAATCTTACAGCTCTGATGGCTACCGTTCCATCTGTTTTATTATTCCCACCTAATCCAAAATTGACTTTTTTAGAGCTTTTCAAATAATCATGGATTTGTTCAACAGAATCATTTATATAAAGTTCAGGAAGCAACTTCAATATTTTCAGATCAACTTCTATGTTTATTTCGTGATTATCATCGTTGTAAAAGTATTCTGAAATAACCCTCAGTAGATAATTCTTCAGTGCGTTTCTAAAACTATTCACCCATACGTTGTCTATGAAAGGCAAGAAATGTCCTCTATAAATGTTGATTATCTTCACAATGGCATCTGAAATTTCTGTTTTCTTCTTTGAAAGTTTGAGTAATTCATCTTCTAAGATGTTAACGTCAACTTCCAAAGCTGTTTCAAAAAAAACCTTATAGTTGCTTAGCTTCAAAGAAACAAAGTTATCTAATTTCTTGGACAGATTTCTTAGAATCTTTTTTATAGTTGCTTCGTCTGAGCTACCATCAAATGAGAATAACTCAGCCAGTTCTCTCAAATAAACTTCTTGACGTTTTGTTAATAAGTACGCCAAAATAACCATCTCTCTTTTCGTGAGAGATATATCGGGAAGTTCGTCAATTGAAAAATCACCGAGAAGTTTTATCAGAACCACCACTCCCTGAAGAAAATAATATTTAGGTTAAAAAAAGAAAATAGAAACGGAAGATAAGAGGGTGTTAATAAAAGTGTATATATATTTTACACAACTAATGTTAAGATAATTAGAGGTGGTTTTAAATTCCATTTACACAATGATAAATTTTTAGGATTAGTTTTCACAATGATTCCGTGTATCAAAATTAAGTAAGGAGTTTGAAAAGTGAAGACATTTTGTGAGAATTGGAAGTTTCTTCTGTTATTTGGAACTTTTTATCTTTGAAAATATAACGATGCATGATAAAATTAAAATGAAGATTGTGTTAGACACACATACCCTCAAAAGGAGTGATCAAGATGGATCAAAAAATCAGGGTACTTATAGCAAAACCAGGGCTTGATGGTCATGATAGAGGAGCAAAAGTTGTAGCACGCGGTCTTAGAGATGCCGGCATGGAGGTTATATACACAGGATTAAGACAGACACCAGAAGAGATTGTAAAAGCTGCGATGCAAGAAGATGTCGATATAATTGGATTATCTATACTTTCAGGTGCTCATATGAGTGTGTGTAAGAAAGTGCTTGAACTTATGGACAAGTACAATTTCCACGTTCCAATTTTCGTTGGTGGAATTATCCCAGCAGACGATGCGGATGAACTTTTGAAAATGGGCATTAAGGCTGTCTTTGGACCTGGGACTCCAATTTCGGAAGTTGTTAACAAGATAAAAGAGGTTCTTGAGCAAGGTGTAAAGATGCAATGAATACTCAAGAACGAAAAAACAAATTAATTGAGCTTTCCAAAGAAATAGTTCAAGGTAATCAAATCGCCTTAGCAAAAGCGATTACTTTAATTGAAAATGAACCAGAACTTGTATTCGAACTAGAACGAGAATATCAGGATAGATTAAGAACAACGAATTCTCATATCGTTGGATTCACCGGTAGCCCAGGTGCTGGAAAAAGTACCTTAACTGATGCATATGTTTCCAGGTTAAGGAAAGACAATAAGAAAGTTGGTATAATTGCCGTTGATCCTTCAAGCCCATTTACCGGCGGGGCTTTGCTTGGTGATAGAATTCGAATGAAAAGACATTTCACAGACGATGGTGTGTTTATAAGAAGTATGGGAAGCCGTGGAAATGTCGGTGGGTTGAACGATTCCATTTTTGGTGTTGTAACACTTTTCAAATTGTACGGTTTTGATTATATAATTATCGAAACTGTAGGTGCTGGGCAGAGTGAGATAGATATCGTTTACGTTGCAGATACTGTTGTTTTGGTTTTATCACCCGGTGGTGGTGATGAGATACAACTGATGAAAGCTGGTATCATGGAAATTGCCGATATATTTGTTATTAATAAATCCGATATGGAAGGCGCAGATCTATTAAAGATAAATTTAGAAACAACTCTTTCTTTTTCGGATGTTCAAAAACCGATAGTTATGTGCGTTGCCACTTCCGGAAAAGGTGTTGAAGAATTATACAGCGAGATAGAAAAACATAAGGTATATCTGAACGATTCAGGTGAAATACGTAAAAGGGAAGAGAGACGTAAGAAGAAACACGCAGAGACAATTTTGAGCAAAAGAGTTCAAAAGATACTATCTGATGGTGTTCCTGAAAATACAAACGTATCGGAAATGGTTGAGTACGTATTGAGTAAATTCTGTAAAACTCGAGACTTTGAAATCGGTTGAATGAACGGGGTAGTTTTTTGAATGATTGTGAATATCGTTGGACTTGGCAAAGTTTCGCTTTCGATAGCAAGACAAATTAAGAATAATGTTGAATTTGGATATCTTGTTTCTCGGGATTTTGAGAAAGCGAAAGCTATCTCAAAAGAATTGGGCGGTATCCCCGCTTCTTACAACGATATTTTTTTACTTAACGATGTTGTTCTTTTTGGATTAAGCGATTCTATCTTGCCAAATGCAAAAATATTGGTTGCTTTGAAAGTTAAAGATATTACAGCTATACATTTCAGTGGTTTTCACGCCTCTACTATATTCCCAAAAGATTGGAATCCCGCATCTATGCATCCGAATTGTGCAGTTGCCGATGAATTTACGAAGTTTAAAGATGTAATTTTTGGTTTAGAAGGAACAGAGAAGGGATTATCGGTTGCAAATAAAATTGTAGAAATGCTCGGGGGAAAATCTGTTGTAATACCAACAGAAAAGAAGGGATTATATCATCTTGCTGCTGTAATTTCAAGTAATTTTCCAATAGCTTTAGCTTATCTTTCATCTATTTTATATAGCGAACTTGGAATAACTGATGAGTTATCAAGGAAGATAATATCCAAATTGTTAAAAAGTGTTAGTGAAAATTTGGCAAAGTATGAAATTCCAGATGCCCTCACAGGACCAGTTAAAAGAGGTGATTGGAACATAGTAAATATGGAGCGAGAATTATTTGAAGATATTTTGGTAAAAAAACAGATATGTTCTGAGAATCTTTATGATGAGATGATTAATATACTCAGGTTCATTAGTAAAAAATAAAAAGGTGCCAAATCTGGCACCTTTTATTTTTATCAATTACATTCTATTAGAATGGCATGAATGTGAATTCAAATTTTACTTGGAAATCACTTTGATCAGGTGTTAACCCAGAAAAGACTACCGAAAGTTGTCCTGAGAGTAATTTCGAAGAAACTTCAGTTGGGTTGTTTTGATCAGCAGATAATGTTGTGCTTCCAACTTTGAGTGCTGAAACGGAAACTCCATTTGGGATTATTGGGGTTGCATAGTAAACTTTGAATCTTTTGTTTGATTGGAATGAAATGTTACCAATGACGGATTCGCCAGTTGCATCGTCAATTGCAAATGTTTGTGTTTCATCATAATCCCATGTAACTTTTATCCACTGTCTTACCGAGAATGTAAGTGTTTGAGACCAAGAAACGCTTTGACCTGTAAGTTGAAGTTGAACGTTACCAGCTGCAAAGAGAGAACCGAGAAGTACTCCTAAAGTCACCAATACCAAAAGTTTCCTCATAAAAAACACCTCCGACTGAAATTTAAGAATATCTTAACTTTGCCAGTAACACATGCAATCTTAGTTCAGTCTTATTTTAACAATATTACATGGATAAAAACAGGGAAAAACAATAAAAAAAGGATAAAAAACAGGTCCGAAATATTGGGATGATTTTTAACCTAAATTAGTTGTTAATAAGCATAATTTCACCTTATCAAAGTGAGAAACTAAAACAAAATAATGATAAATTAGAAAGCCTATTTTTTCTGATAAGTATACTCATAAATTAATTATACGGTCCACGATGTGCTCCATTTGTCTTATCGATAGTCCCACACTTTGAACATGTTTGTGATGTGTACGATTCGTTTACTTGTATTACCATTATTCCATTTACATTCGCTTTGTATCTTAGTTTCTCTATGGATTTTCCATACGGCATCTTTTTGTTTTTTGATGGGAGAGTACAATAAATTTTGTGTCTGAAGATTAAGCTCGTTAACTTATAGATGAAGCAGTCAGATTTCAATATATGAGTGATAATCGAAAATCTTTTTCTGGTAAGATTTCTAAATAATTAATTTTTTCGAGAGATAGTTTGATAAAAAATTCTGGGAATTTTTTCGCTATTAGACACAAAACTCTTGTACAGTCTCTATGTAGGAAGCGGAGATAATTACTTGTACGCAGTCACACCTAATGGACAATTAAAATGAAAAGTTAGGACAGGTGGAGCTGCGGATTCTAACCCAGCTATTGGGAAGGATGGTACTATTTACATTTTGAGTATGGATAATTATCTTTACGCAATAAATCCAAATGGAACAATAAAGTGGAAGGTACCGATTAATGTATATTCAGATGAAAATTATACATACGCAAGTCCGGTGGTAGGACCAGATGGTACGATATACGTGGGTGATTTTGATAATTACTTAAACGCCATATCGCCAGATGGAAAGATAAAATGGAGATACAAAACTGGAGAATGGGTACGTTCGACAGCAGTAATAGGAAAAGATGGAACGATTTACTTCGGGAGTTCGGATGGCTATTTGTATGCTTTGGATAGTAACGGAAGACTTTTATGGAAAACTAAACCTGGGGAAAGTGAGGGGTTTGGTTCTAGTGGTACAGTTAGTGCAGAAGGAGTTTTGTATATAGGCAATTGGGATGGTAATTTATATGCAATAATGGTTTCATCTGAAGGAATAGCGAATAGTCCTTGGCCAAAATTCAAAGGTAATCTAAGGAACACAGGAAGGTTCGGTGATAATTAATATAAGCCCAGGAATCAATTAAAAGATGTAAACGATGTTATAAAAAAGGGGAGTTTAACTCCCCTTTTTCTTTTATTTTAATGAAAAAAGTGTTTGTTACTTTGTTGATAATATTTTATAGAAATTCTCGGCTCTAAAACCCCGCATTTTAATGCACGGATACAGAG
>CAZOAS010000013.1:15356-22971 GCA_964577745.1 uncultured Fervidobacterium sp. | reverse complement strand
CTCCCAGTATAGTCCTTCATCTTTCCAATAGAATGTTATCTGTTGTCCTTCTGTGACTTTTTCATCTATTATTAACTCAGCAAGTTTGAATTCAACGGTGTTTTCAAATAACCTTCTCAACGGTCTTGCACCCATTGAAGGTACGTAACCTTCCGTTGCCAAGTATTCCATTATAGATTCATCAAGATTTACTGTGATATTTCTGTCTGAAAGTCTTTCGTTTAACTCCTTCAAATATATAGATAGAATCTGTTTAATGTGTTCTTTTTTGAGCGGTTTGAACACGACAGCAGCGTCTATTCTATTGATTAGCTCAGGTCTGAAGTACCTCCTCATCTCTTCTTCTACATGTCTTGGTATGGCATCTTCAAAACCATCTTCGATATCTTGCATGATAACTTCCGAACCGATGTTACTGGTCATGATTATAATAGTGTTTCTAAAATCAACAATTGTACCTTTTCCATCGGTTAACCTACCGTCATCGAATAGTTGCAATAGTACGTTGAATACCTCCGGATGAGCTTTCTCAATTTCGTCGAAAAGCACAACACTGTAAGGTCTTCTTCTCACTTGTTCGGTAAGTTGCCCACCCTCTTCGTAACCAACGTATCCCGGAGGTGCACCAATCAGCCTTGCAACGGAGTGTTTCTCCATATACTCGCTCATATCGATTCTGATGAGTGCTTTTTCACTACCAAATAATACATCGGCTAAGCGTTTCGCAAGTTCGGTCTTACCTACACCAGTTGGACCAAGGAATAAGAACACACCGAGTGGTCTTTTTGGATTTCGTATGCCGGCTCTTGACATCTTTATAGCGTTGGAAACTATCTTTACAGCTTCCTCTTGGTCGACGAATTTCTCGTGAATGATCTTTTCAAGGTTCTTGATTTTTTCCTTTTCATCTCCCATTATTTTACCAACCGGAATACCAGTCCATCGTTCGATGACACTTGCTATGTCTTGTTCACTAATAGAACTTTTCCCGTCTATCTTTGCACGTGCAGCCGCTTCGTCTATTAAATCTACAGCCTTGTCTGGTAAGAATCTATCTGTTATGTACCTTGCCGACATCTTTGCAGCAAATTCTATAGCTTCATCTTCTATATTTACTTTGTGAAAGTCTTCGAATTTTTGTTTCAATCCTTTGAGTATTTCAACAGTCTCTTCTACCGTTGGTTCTGGTACGAATATAACTTGGAACCTTCTCGCAAGAGCTTTATCTTTTTCAACGTGTTTTCTGTATTCTTCAACTGTTGTTGCACCAATTACTCTGAGAGTGCCTCTTGCAAGTTCCGGTTTGAGTATATTTCCTGCATCAAGTGCACCTTCTGCTGCTCCAGCACCAACCACCGTGTGTAATTCATCGATGAAGAGTATAACGTCTGTTCGTTTTTTCAACACATCGATAAGTTTTTTCAATCTTTCTTCAAATTCACCTCTGAACTTAGTACCAGCAACAAGTCTTGCAAGGTCAAGCTTCAAGACCGTTTTATTTTTCAAAAACTCAGGTACTTGATTTTGAACAATTCTTTGTGCAAGTCCTTCGACTATAGCCGTCTTACCAACACCGGGGTCACCTATAAGCACTGGATTGTTCTTAATCTTCCTTCCCAGTATTTCCACCATTCGATCGATTTCATTCTTACGACCTATAACTGGCATCAATTGGTTATTCTTTGCCATCTCGGTAAGATTTTCCGTGAACTTTGCAAGTATATCGATGTTCTCTTCTTCAGAGTAAGTTCGTTGCATTCTGAGTTCCTTAATCGCACTGTAAAGTTTATCTTGTGTAACACCGTACTTAGAAAGTAACCTGTACGTTGTTGTTTCAGGAACAAGAGCCATCGCCAAAAGCAAGTGGTCTGTTCCAACTTTTTCATCTCCCATACGCTTAGCTTCACGTTTAGCTTCATTTATAACCTTCGTCGTCTCCGGAGTAATGTACACTTGTCCTGTGCTTGAAGCACCAGAATAGTAATATCCTCCTTTCGAAGATATAGCCCGTTCAACATCTCTTCTGAGCGCATCGATATCAACGCTCAAATGGTTCAAAATATCGATAGCTGCGTTTTTTGTGTTTTCAAGCATCGTTAACAATATGTGCTCAGGTGCCATCTGATTGTGTCTGTATCTGTTGAGCACATCGCTAACAGACTGTAATATCTCCTGAGCGTTTTCGGTAAAATCTTCCATGTTAAACATCATGGAAATCACCCCTTTCTTTTCTCTTCTTTTAATATCAATTTTCGTTTATATCTTACCATATTAGCACTCTCTTGTCAAGAGTGCTAATTAAGGAAATTTTATAAAATTTTCACAAATTTTACGGAACTTCACTTTTCTAAAGGCATTTATCGTGGTAAAATCAAATTGAAAGTTAGCAATGCGAATAATTCGGAGTTGAAATATCTACATTTTGAAGGTGATTTTTGGCATGTCTCAGCCGTTGCTTATAACTTTGTTCACATTTATAGATGGTCTATCGCAGAGTGTGTACGGTACTTTGTTTAATTTGATGCTCCGTCACAGTGGTGTACCAACGAATGTTGTTGGTAGGATTACTTCGTTTAGTTTATGGGGTGCGGCTATCTTTGGACTGCTCTTTGGATTTATTGCGGACAGATTCGATAAGAAAAAATTAATAATTTTAGCTCAACTTTTGAGTATATTTTTTGGTATTTACAGAGTTCTCGTAAATTCGATTGTTCAGCTCAATCTGACTTCTTTCTTTTTCGGAGGTTTTTCATCGGCGAGTGCGATTATTCTTTCTACTTTATTGGTGCTTAAAACAAACAAAGAAGATAGGGCAAAATTTTTTGGTTTGAATTTCGGAGTTGGTATGTTCACAGGTGTATTTGGTAACATATTGGGTGGTGTACTTGGTGATGTTTTAAACGTTAAGCTTATTTTAATCTTATCAAGTTTAACACGTTTGATTGCAATCTATCCATTGATGAGGGTGAACGTTGAATCTGTTTCAACGTTTGATCGCAGGATAAATATTTTAGAATTCCTTAGTGCATTTTTGCCATCTAAATCTAAAGTGGTGTTTTATTATCTGATATCTGTGATCAGTGTTGGCTTTGGTGCTGGATTATTTGTCACATTTGGAAATGTTATATTCTACGATTTATTCAAATTCAGTGCAACGCTGATAGGTGTTATACTTGCACTGGCTCAATTCGCAACAAGTTTGGGAGCTGTGTTTTCTCATAAACTTGGTAAAAGGTTTGGTGATATGAATATACTCGTTTTTTCTTACGTGTTTGTTCCTATTTTAATAGTGTTTCTCAGTTTCGTGAGAGAACCTATTACGTTTACTTCTGTATATGTTTTGAGATTTGCCGTTATGAACATGGTGAGTCCGTTGCTCAGCGCACTTGTTTTTTCGAATGTTCCAAAGGATAAACTCGCGACCGTAAACGGTGTAAGTAATTTCGTCAATAACCTTTCCAGGGCTTTATCAGCCGAACTGTTTGCTTTTCTGACAGGCTTCAGTAACGGATACACGTTGATTTTCGTGATAAGTTCTATTTTTTACTTCATAAATGCTTATGTGATGATAAGGATGTACAAACATCTGAACGCTTAATTTTTCCCAAAGCAAAAAAGTTATGGTATAATTGGTAAAAAGTTGAATAGTTGCTTTGGGAGGTTTATTTTATGCAAATAGATATACTCAATATAGGCGGAAGTATCAGAGTTCCAAAGAGTGTGGAAATAGCCTATTCAACCTGTTGTCTTTTAAGACACAAAGACAGAATTATTCTAATAGACCCCGGAGATTATGCATCCTTCCACACACTTGAAACTGAATTTGAGAATAGAAACATCGTCCCTGAGAATGTAACCGATATACTTCTCACGCATCTACACCTTGACCATGCTTACGCTACCAAGATTTTCCCAAACGCAACTATCTACATCCATCCTGCCTATAAGAACAAGCCGTACAATAAATTTGGGATTATAAAAAGCAAATTGTACATGGAAATACTTAGCTCGTGGAAAAGGGTAGTTGAGATTAAAGCTGGTGATATTTTATTTGATTATGTGCGTGTTTTTCATACTCCGTGGCATGCGAAAGAGCATTGCTCGTTTCTCTTGGAGACAGAAAATATGGGAAAAGTGTTGTACACTGGTGATATTGTTATGAACAGAGTAGAGTTTTATGATATAATAAGATGGTTACGAAAAGACGATTGTTCAAGATTCGTTAACAAAATCGGTCGTGAGTGTGATTATATAGTTTTTACGCATGATGAGTACGTGAGGTCTGCTGATTATTTTGGGAGGTGAAATCTCATGAAGATCGCTATGGTCTCGTACGAAGTTTATCCGTTTGCTAAAGTTGGTGGGTTAGCTGACGTTGTTGGTGCGCTTCCAAAGTATCTTGAAAAGCAGGGAGTCAATGTCGATATCTACATGCCATACCATAAGAAAGTTAAACAGAACGCTGAAAAATACGGCTGGACAATTGAAAAGATAACATCGAATGTTGAAGTACCTGTATTAAGAACGGAAGAAAAATTCGATATTTACAAAACTACGTTACCAGGTTCGAAATCTGTAAATGTATTTTTAATTGCCAACGAATATTACTTCAGTGCCGATGAGGTTTATCAAGGACCGGATCTCGCTGAACAGGCTATTTACTTTTCCGTTTCCGTAATAGAATCGATTAAGAAACTGGATATCGATTACGACGTGATTCATGTTAACGATTGGCAAACAGCGTTGATACCAGTGTACCTTAAAAGTGTTTTCAGAGATGAGCCAGTTCTATCAAAAATGGCAAGTATCTTGACTATACATAACCTTGGATATCAAGGGCTTTACGGACCTGAATACCTGAAGTTCGCAGGTTTACCGGATTATCTTTTCAATATTGACGGACTGGAATTTTATGGGAAGATCAATTTCCTTAAAGGTGGTATCATATTTGCCGATATCATTAGTACCGTTAGTCCAACATACGCACGCGAAATCCAAACGAAAGAGTATGGTGAAAAGCTCGACGGAGTTTTAAGGGTTAGGTCTTCGGATCTTTATGGTATTCTTAACGGTATTGACTACGATGAATACAATCCGGCAACGGACACAAGAATATTTGTAAATTACGACTTGGAAAATGTTGATAAAAAGAAGGAAAATAAAAAGATGCTTCAAAGAGAACTTGGTTTGCCAGAAAAAGATGTCCCGATGATTGGTATGATAAATAGACTTGTCGACCAAAAAGGACTCGACATCATGGCTGAAATTATGGATTATGTTTCCATGTTTGATTTGCAATTTGTATTACTTGGTACAGGCGATGAAAAGTACGAAGAGATGTTCAGAAAACTGGGAAGCAAATATCCGGAAAAGTACTCTGTGAATCTGAAGTTCGACATAGTGCTTGCTCAGAAGATATACGCTGGAGCTGACATGTTCCTTATGCCGTCAAGGTATGAACCATGCGGACTTGGGCAAATGTACAGCTTAAGATATGGAACAATTCCTATCGTAAGGTATACGGGCGGTTTAGTCGATACGGTAAAAGAATACGATCCGGAAACAAAAGAAGGTAACGGATTCGGTTTTGAAGGTTTTGACTCTGCACATTTGCTAAAAGCAATTGCAAAGGCACTATATTTCTACAACAGTACAGAAGACTGGAAAACGATTGTCAAAAACGCTATGACGACTGATTTAAGTTGGGATAAGTCTGCAAAAGAGTACGTAAAACTTTACCAAAGAGCTAAATCCAAGGTTCAAAGATAATCGAAAAATTATTGTAAATTAGATTAATAGATTAAGGAGGAACTGATATGCCAGAATACAGAAAGGACCCTGTTGTGAAAAGGTGGGTTATTATCTCAACTGAACGAGCGAAAAGACCTCATGATTTTCAGGTTCAGCCTGAGGAGGTCAAAGTAGCGTTCTGTCCATTCGATTATGGTAACGAACACACTACACCACCAGAGATATTGGCATTTAGACCTGCCGATAGTCAACCGAATACACCGGGTTGGTGGGTAAGGGTAGTGCCGAACAAATTTCCCGCAGTTGATCCAGAATTGCCGGTTGATAGGTACGGACATGGAATGTACGATGCGATGACAGGTTTTGGTTATCATGAAGTGATAGTTGAAACTCCTGACCATAATTCTACTTTCGCACTTTACGATTACAAACAGACGGAAGAAGTTATATGGGCATATCTAACAAGGTACAGAGCAATGGCTCAAGATGAGCGTGTGAAGTACATACTTATATTTAGAAACCATGGAAAAGAAGGCGGTGCATCTTTGGCACATCCGCATAGTCAGATAATCGCAACACCGGTTGTTCCAAAAACTGTTCAAGAAGAGCTTGATGGATCAAAAGATTATTATTCTTACAAAGAAAGATGTGTCTTTTGCGATATGATCAACCAAGAAAGAATCGAAGGAAGAAGAATCGTTGAAGAGAACGAACATTTTGTCGCATTCGAACCTTATGCGGCAAGATTTCCATTTGAAACGTGGGTATTACCAAAAAGGCATTCACACGATTTTGGAAGCATCACTGAACCAGAGGTAAGAGCTTTTGCTCAAATTATGAAAGATGTACTTCATAGAATACATGTGGTGTTAAATAATCCACCATATAACTTCCTAATCCACACTGCACCAGTTGGTGAAGAAGGAAAGTTGCATTATCACTGGCATGTTGAGATAATACCAAGGCTTACAAGGGTGGCAGGTTTTGAATGGGGTTCTGGATTCTACATAAACCCAGTACCACCGGAAGATGCAGCGAAATATCTAACAGAAAACTATAAGGAGATTATCGAAAACCAGAAATAAGTTTAGGAAAGGAGAACCGACATGGATTTTAAACTCTCAGAAGACCAGAAAATAAACACGTTAAAAGAGAACGTTAAACATTTCATAGCGGTCTTGAGTGGAAAAGGTGGTGTTGGAAAAACCACCGTATCTGTTAATTTAGCTACCGCTTTGGCGGAAAATGGTTACAACGTGGGTATACTCGATATCGATATCCACGGACCTGATATAGTTCGCATGCTTGGAGGTAACGCGTTACCTTCAGTTGATGAAGATGATAAACTCATCCCAGCTCAGGTATTACCAAATCTCAAAGCCCTTTCAATTTCGATGCTTGTTGAGGAAGGTAAACCTATAATCTGGCGTGGACCACTCAAACATTCGGCAATCAAACAATTTTTGGGAGATACCGACTGGGGTAAACTTGATTTTATGATTTTCGATTTACCACCGGGAACCGGTGACGAAGCGTTGAGTCTTTTCCAAACGATTGGTCAAATAGATGGTGTGTTAATCGTAACAACACCTCAAAAAGTTGCTCTCGACGATGTTAGAAGAGCAATCACCTTCGTTCAGACGATGAATCAAAAGGTACTTGGAATCGTTGAGAATATGTCTTATATGAGGTGTAAGGAGGAAATCGTTTATCCATTTGGAAAAGGCGGTGCCGATAAATTAGCCCAAGAATACAACGTACCAGTGCTCGGAAGAATTCCAATGGATCCTAAGGCTCTTGAATTACTTGATGAAGGCAAACCGATAACGCTTTATTACAGAGACAGTGAAATAGAGAAAGCGTT
>CAZOAS010000013.1:0-15256 GCA_964577745.1 uncultured Fervidobacterium sp. | reverse complement strand
ATGAAGGCAAACCGATAACGCTTTATTACAGAGACAGTGAAATAGAGAAAGCGTTCAGAGAATTAGCTGAAAACGTAGCGAAGAGCGTTGAAAGTAACAAGTAGCGAGTGAAAAAAGATTTTATTTAACCTCTCGAAACTTGTAACTCGAAACTTGAAACTTTGACAGGGATGTGACATCATGCGGATTGAACCACCTTCGAATGACCCTAAGTTGAAGAGTGGTGCGATAAAAGGGAAAAAGACACATAAAAAAGATGAAGTATCGAGAAAAAAAGAATCAACCTTTCTTGGAATTTTCGAGGAAGCTGAAGAAGAGGCTATAAGAAAAACTATCGAAGAGATGGTTTCCGAAGTTGTTGAGGCGGGAAACGATTTTGTGCGTTCACCAACTCCGGACAATTTGAAAAAGTACAAAGAACGCATTAGAAACGTACTAAAATACATCGAGAAGAATTTATATAAAATATCTGGAAAATATGATTTTGCACTCTCTCAACCAAGGTTGCATATCGTTGCAGAAGAAATAGATGAAAAATTACTTCAAATTTCTTCATTACTAATGGAAGCTGAAAAAGATACGATAAAACTTGCACAAAAGGTTGGGGAGATAAACGGTTTGATATTTGATCTATACAGATAGAAATTACAAGGAGTGAGATCTTTGAAAGAATTCTTTCTTGGTGTTATACAAGGATTAACAGAGTTCTTACCTGTTTCAAGTTCAGGGCATCTTGGGCTTTTTTCCAAGTTGATGAATTTACCTTCTGATTTAGCTTTGTTTGCCTTCTTACACCTTGCCACGTTTTTAGTTGTTTTGATTTTTCTGTGGAGTGATGTATGGGGTATACTTTCCGGGCTTTTCAGATTACAGAAAGAATCTTGGCAACTGGCTTTCAAAATTATCGTTTCATCTATACCTGCTGGTTTGATTGGAGTGCTATTTGAAAAGAAAATCGATGAAGCACTCTCTTCCCAAAAGCTGATAGGTATATTCTTTATTATAACAGCGGTGGCACTTTGGTATTCAGATAGATTCTCTGGTAAAAAGACAATGGAAACAATAACTTACTTAGACGCTTTATTAATAGGTCTCTTCCAAGCGGTAGCGATATTACCAGGCGTTTCAAGGAGTGGATTTACCATAGTTGGTGCACTTCTGATAGGTATGACAAGAATCGATGCGTTTAAGTATTCGTTCTTAATGAGTTTACCTGTCACATTAGCCGCAGGTGTATTTGAGATGAGACATATTACCTTTACTCCAGTAGTATTCTCTGGATTTACCGGTGCATTTGTTTCAGGATTAGTAGCTCTTTTAATAGTGAAAATGTTGACGATATCAGCCCATTTAAAGTATTTCTCAATTTACTTGATAATTCCGATATTATTGAGTTTCTTTTTGAAGTGATTGTTTGAATTGCTAATTTTCATACTTCCCGGGGGTTTCCCGGGAGTTATTTTTTCTGATAGGTATGGTATAATTATATTTTGGGAATATTTTATCCTTAGATAGCAAAAAGGGGTGAAAGAGTTGAAAAACATAAAAAGGTTTTTAGTAATCTTTTCTCTTCTAACAATAGCCCAAATTAATCTACCTGTGGACTTTTTCTTTAATACAAAAGATGGTATGGGCATTCACGATAAAACCGATTTTGTTGAATACACACTCGGCTTTCCATTTAGTGAAATAGGTTTTATTACAAATATAGATAAGGAAAAGTATTTTACCATCGGGATTTATGGTGGAGTAGATTTTTTAGACAACTCCTATCGACTTGAATTAAAACCGCTATTTAACCTAAATCCATTTGAGCTAAGTTTTCCTTTGAGTTTAACTTCTCGACCTGTCATAACTAATGAAGCAACGGAAGTAGGTAGAACATATGTAGGAATTGTACCAGCTTTAACAATCCAAAATAGATTTAAAATGCAATTCGGTGTTTATTATTCAGCTGTATATCTATGGTATGATCCAGCATTTGAAGTTAACATTCCTACATTCAGAACGGATGAAATATTTAGAGCGAATGTTGATTTAAAAATAACTTATATTTCAGAGACATTTTTGTTCTCAGTTGGTTATGACACTTCGTTAAGATGGTTATCGTATAGAAGTACATTCATAACCGGAGAGAATACGATATATTTTGAAGGACGATTTAAAGTCTCATTTTGATTTAATCTTAGGTTGTGGAGGGTGAATACTTACTTTGGTTAGCACTAACAAAAAGATAAACGTCGCTTTGGAAAATTTAATAAAGAAGAACGCTTTCTATGCTTATATACTTATGGGGTGTAAATTCAAAGAAGCTAACGTAAAAAATCTGGCACTAACGATGACAAGAAGTGGTGATTTGCTCTTTCTTTACAATCCAGTTAGTCTCTACATTAGAAGTATAAGCATTATTGAAGCTCTCATCCTACATGAGCTGATGCATGTTATCAACAAACATTATCTTATAAAAGCAAAAGATAAGAGGGACAAAAAGATATGGGACATCGCCAAAGATGCCGCTATAAATCAATTTATTCCTGAACTTGATGCTTTGAGTGTACCGTTGAACGTGTTAATTGAGGAAGGGCATGGAACAGATAACGATTTAATATTCGTCGGACCACCTGCAGATATGTTAAATAAAACTGCTGAAGAATACCACGAATACATAGTAAACGAGTTTTTGAAAAAAGGAAAGTTCGACGTTGAAGCTATATCAGAGAAATTACCAAACGAACATGAAATTGAAAGTGATGTGCCAGTGGAAATGATTATCGAACTTACACAAGAAAAAATAAAAAAAGCATTCAACATGTTTGGTGGTGAATTACCGTCAGGAGTCAAGCAAAACATAGAATTAACCTTGTCAAGTCCAACCATAAATTGGCGAGTAGCGTTGCAAAGATTCACTGGACTTTCACAACGCGGAGATAAGTATTCAACTCCACTGAGACCTAACAGAAGATACGAAGACCAACCTGGCTGGCGATACGTATATCAACCGAAATTAACAGTTATCTTAGATACAAGTGGTAGTATCATTGAAGAGGAACTAAATGCATTCATGAGTGAAATAGATTCTATCGCAAAAAATGGTGTTGATCTGACACTGATACAGGTAGACAAATCTGTGACATTTGTTGGAGAATACCGTGCCGGAGGATGGAAAGATTTAGAGATTTACGGTGGAGGAGAAACAGATTTGCAGCCAGCTGTTGATATAGCTCAATCACAATTTAGAAGCGAAGGTATAATAATATTCACCGATGGTTACGTCGATGTACCAAAAGTGGTTCGAAGGGTTTTGTTCATACTTAGTGCAAAACATAATCCAGAGTTTTATATAGATGTGAAAAAAATTTACGGAAATGTCTTTGTCTTAAGATAGCGTATACAAACATAATTACGGAGGAATAGAGATGAAGGAAATGCTGGAGAGGAAAATACACTATCTGGAAGATTTAAAAAGAAAGATCGAATATAACTTAGTTTTGGAAACATACAAACAATATTGCTATTCTACCTTGGGAAAAGAGTACCTTGAATCTTTAAATCCATACAATTTAAATGTTCAACAAGAACTTAGTTATCTCTCAGAACTCACAGATTTTGTTAGAACGAATGGATTCCCTGATTCTGATGGATTCATTGATGTACGCCCACTATTACAAAAAGTTGAGAACGGTATCTTATTAGAGGGTGAAGAGTTTTTACAGATACTTAGATTTCTCAACGGAATGAAAAGTATAAGATCCATGTTCAAAGAGCAAAGGAATTCTATCTTTCAACCAGGTGTAATAAACCTTGTATATAAGCTGGGAGCGTACGACGAAATAATTGAAAGTATCAGAAAAGTTATAGACGAAAGTGGAAACGTAAAAGATAACGCTTCTGTATTACTCAAAAAAATCAGAACTGAGTATGCTGAAACAACACGGGAATTAAGACATAAAGCCGAGCGTTTCGTATCACATAACCAAAATGTCTTGCAAGAGATGAGCTATACTATAAGAAACGACAGATACGTTTTTCCTGTTAAATCAAACGAACGTGGAAAAATAAGAGGAATTGTGCACGGTACATCTTCGTCTGGTTCAACTGTTTACCTTGAGCCGGAAGAGTTCATACAACTCAACGATAAAGTAAGAATCTTGGCAGAAGAAGAAGCGAAGGAAATTGCAAGAATTTTGAGAGAATTAACAAGTAAAATATTCGACAAATTACCCACAATAAAAAGTGACATAGAGGTACTCAAGCGACTTGATGGATTGTTTGCAAGGGTCAGATATATCTTGGAAAAAATGGCATCCATAGTATTTCCAGAGGGAAATTATTTAAAACTTTCAAGAGCACGTCATCCTCTTATACCAGATGAAAAGGTTGTTCCAATCGATGTGGAATTACCATCAGATAAGATTGGAATTGTTATTACGGGACCGAACACTGGAGGTAAAACTGTCTCACTAAAAGTGATCGCACTTTCTATACTACTTGCAAGAAGTGGTTTCCCGATTTTAGTCGGTGAAAGTTCGCGGATACCAGATTTCGATGTCTATGTCGACATAGGTGATAGTCAAGATATATTGGAAAATTTGAGTACATTCTCAGGGCATATTGTTAACATCGTCAAAGCACTTGAACTTGCAGATGAAAAGTCGATAGTTTTAATTGATGAGCTTGGTTCTGGTACTGATCCTTACGAAGGCAGTGCTATAGCTCTTGGAATTATGGGAGAATTAATCGATAGAAACATAAAATTCGTGATTACAACACACTTAACACCTGTGAAGCTCTATTCCATGTCGCATGATAAATTAATTAGTGCCTCTATGGAATTTGATCCAGAAACACTCTCGCCAACTTATAGGATACTTATGAATATCCCTGGAGCATCTCATGCGTTTGAAATAGCTAAGAAATATGGATTGCCAGAAAAAATACTAAAAGACGCTGAAAAACACCTCGATGAAGAGCATGTGAAGATAGAAGAACTAATAAAGAATCTTAACAAACATATCAGTGAACTAGAGGCAAGGAAGAGAGAATTGGAAAATACACTTAGAGAATATCATAAACAAAGGCGAGATTTTGAAGAAAAGTATAAATTGCTTAAGGTAAAACGTATAGAAGAATTTGACAAAGAACTGAGAGAAGTGTACAAAGATATTCAAAAAGCGAAAAAAGATTTGCAGATATCGTTGCTTAGTAAAAAATCGGAAAGTGAGGAACTAATAAAGAAGAGATTGAAAGAGATAGAGAGCGAAGTTAAATACCTTGAGAAAATCCAAGAGAAGGTTGAAAAGGTAATTTACGAAACAAAAGTGCCGGAGCAAGAACGAAACATATCCGTAGGTGATTATGTGAGACTAATCGATGGAAATGCAGTAGGCAAAGTTATTGAAATGAAAGCAAAAGGTTATGTAGTAGATTTTAATGGATTTAAGATAGAAGTGAAACCAGAAAAATTGATTCGAGTTTCTGTAGGTGACAAATCCGAAGATGCTAAAAAATTAATAAAAACAGTTAATATTTCGACAAAAGTTGTAAGTCCGAGCATAACGAAAAATGAAATCGATGTTAGAGGATTAACTGTTGAGGAGGCAATTGAAAAAATCGATGAATTCATAGACCAACTTCTTTTCTCAGACTTCTCAATGGGTTATATCATCCACGGCAAAGGAACTGGTAAATTAGCAACTGGAATATGGAATTACCTTAGACATGATAGAAGAATAAAGAACTACCGTTTCGGTCGTCCCGACGAAGGGGGTGTTGGTGTGACTGTTGTGGAAATATAGATGCTAACAACGATTTGCAGAGTAACATTGTGAGAAATGTGAAGAATTTTCCTGTGAGGGTAAATTGACTTTAGAGATGTGTTCAAAAGAAAATTACATATATGTAGACCAAAAAATATATAAGAAACGCTGAAAATATCGAAATAATATTATTTTTTCTAAAGCAAGTTGAGAGATATGCATAAGTCATTTTTTAAAAAGTAAGTACAATTTGAAATGCTTATATCAAACTATAGAGGGTTTTCTCCCGAAGGGGTGAATTTCTCTATGAAAAAATCAAGGCAGAAAACATTAAAACTTAGTAGGTACATAATACGTTATTATCTTAATACTATTTTCGTGATAGTCGCACTATCGTTTATAGTTTTGCTTGTTTCGAGCTATGCAATATTCAACCGTATCTCTGATTCCGTTCAGAAATCTTTACCAGAAACAATTTCTTCGATTTTTTTTGATTATAAATGAAAAAACTAAGTTATTGGCTCATAGATATGCCGAAGATTTTATATCAACAATAAATTCTGTTGAACAGTTATTAATTAACAACAAAAAAGACGCCATTCAAGAGTTTCTCAAAAGTGAACTGTCAACGAAATATTCTGAGACTTTTTCACAGATAAATTATTACTTAATCGATAAAAATGGTATCATTACAGAAACAGACTATGCTACGGATGTTGGACTAAACTTAGCAGTTTACGAAACTTTTTGGCGATTATTGAATAAGGAACTAAACAACAACGGATATTATATTCAAAGCATAGGAAGTGAGATAAAAACTGGGACAAGAAGAATATGCGTTTATAAAAAGCTAAAAAATGATGAAATTCTTGAGTTAGGTTTCTTAATTGAACCGTCCCTGTTTGAGGATAGTTTTAAGACTATCAAAGATATATCAGTATTTCTGGAACAAGTAAGTATATTATTCAACGGAATTCCCATATCTCCAATATTTGATCCACCACCTGAAAAGAGGATTTCAACGATTTCATATAAGAGGCTTTATAAACAAGAGCGTTTTTTTGAGTATTCGGTTATAGAAGGCTTGATATCCCAAAATTTCACGATTTACATGAGAACAAACTTTTATCTAATATTTCTAATTATAGAGATGGTATTTACAGCTTTCGTGGTGATAATTATTTCCGTATTCGTATATAGTAATAAGTTCTCAAAACAAGTTTCCAAGGAAATAGATAAAATAGAAGAAGCGATAACGGAATACGGGAATACTGGCTTTTACACGGAGCACAAAGAGTCTTTCATTGAGGAAATTAACGACGCATTGCACGCATTCTCTAACCTTTCTGAGATTATAAGCGCAAATGTTCAAGAAATTACCGCTTCCAACGAGGAGCTTGAGGCAGCTTACAAAGAAATTCAAAATTTGTCCAAAGAAATTAGAGAAGCATTTTTCGATTTTTCATTGAGATTGTCTTACATAGTTGAAGGTTTTGAAGAAGGAACAGCTAAGCACTTAAACAGAGTAAAATTTATCGTTGAAAAATTGTGCGAAAAGCTTGTAAACGACCCATATTTGAAAGAAGATATAATCTATTTCTCATCGCTTCACGATATAGGAAAAGTTTTTATTCCACAAGAAATTCTCAACAAACCGGGTCCACTAACACCTGAAGAATGGGAAGAGATGAAAAAGCATACAATATACGCTGAACGTGTATTGAGTCATCCACGATTCAAAGTTGCATTAAATATAGCAAAATACCATCACGAGAATTACGACGGAACAGGTTATCCACTTGGTTTAAAAGGTGAAGATATACCTCTGGAAGCGCGTATAGTAAAAATCGCTGATGTATACGATGCTTTGGTATCTAATAGACCGTATAAACAGGCTTACAGCAAAGAAAAAGCGTTAAAAATTATCTTTGAAGGTGATGGAAGAGTTAATCCAAACCACTTTGATCCGAAAGTCCTTGAGGCATTTAAAGAAATTGCCAAGGAATTATAAAGAATGGTTGTTCCAATTGCTTTGGAGGTGCAGGTATGGTATTTGCTCTTGACATAGGTACCAGAAAGATAGCTGGTTTGCTTGTTGACTTGAATGAAGACGATAAGATGGTTGTGCACGATGTTGTGATCCGTGAACATGAGCATCGTGCAATGCTTGACGGTCAGATACATGATGTAGAAAAAGTTGCAAGGGCAGTTGCACTTGTGAAGAAAGAACTTGAAGAGAGAAATAACGTAAAACTCGATAAAGTTGCCGTGGCACTCGCCGGACGTTTTTTGAAAACCTACGTAGGTGAAAATAGTGTGGAATTTGAAGAACCTGTTGAGATAACAAAGGATATGCTCATTCGTATGGAGTTAGATGCCGTTGCTAAGGCTACAGAAAATATCGAACCTAACATGTATTGCGTTGGTTATTCCGTTATTAGATACGAACTCGATGGAATGTGGTTTAAGAAACTCGAAGGTTTGAAAGGTAAGAACGCGTATATAAAAGTCGTTGCAACATACTTACCAAGTCACGTTGTTGAAGCCATGCTCTCAGTCCTTAAGAAGGTCAACCTTACAATTACTCATCTTACACTTGAACCAATCGCAGCTGTTAACATAACTGTGCCTGAGGATTTGAGAATATTAAACTTAGCTCTTGTGGATGTTGGTGCTGGTACAAGCGATATTGCGATATCGAAAGATGGAACGATAATTGCTTATGGTATGGTCCCACTTGCCGGAGATGAGATAACGGAGGCTATAACTAAAAAGTTCTTACTTGACTTTCCAACAGCAGAGTATGTAAAAAGAAATCTCGAAAATTTTGAAGTTATAAAAGTCAGAAATATACTCGACAAAGAAAAGGAACTCGGACGTGATGAAATAATCAATGCAATATCTGATACGGTGGATAAGATTACAAAAAAGGTTGCCGAAGAAATCTTGGAATTAAACGGTGATAAGCCTCAAGCAGTTATGATTGTTGGTGGTGGTGCCAAAGTACCAATATTTGCGACTTATCTTGCAAAAAATTTAGATATGGACGAAGATGTTGTATCACTTAAAACAGCTAAAAATCTTGACTTTATTGACCAAACGAATGTTGTTCAAGGAAGTGAATTTATAACACCTCTCGGAATCGGTTACACAGCTTTGTGGAAAACGGGTGCTGTTTTCGAATCTGTAGTTGTAAATGGTGAGAATGTTCAATTAATAGGATTCAAAGGAAGTTACACCGTTTGGGAAGTACTTGTACAATCCGGTATGGAGATGAGGAGATTAATTGGTAAACCGGGAAAATCTATAATCATCGACCTAAACGGCGAACCTGTGGTAATAAAAGGTAAGATGCCTGTACCTGCACAAGTAACGATAAACGGAAAAGAAGGAACATTGAGAGATACTGTAAAACATGGTGATGTTATCGAAGTTGGTCAAGCTATCGATGGGGAAGATGCACGGGCTACTTTGTACGATGTATTAAAACCGATAAAGCTAAAATCTATGGAAACAGAAAAAATAATTGAATATTTCCCGAAAGTTATGCTCAATGGTATGGAAGCTAAGGGTAATTTAGAACTAAAAGACGGAGACAAGATCGAATTTGAAAGAGTTAAAGTTAAGGATATAAGGGAATTTTTGAGTAGCGACTTAATAAAAATCGAGTATTCTGTAAATAACGTATACAGGGAAATCAACGCTGGGCAAGTTAAAATCTTCAAAGGAGATTTAGAACTATCAGATGAAAATACAGTTGAACCTGGTGAAGAAATTACGTATGCTTTGGTATTCAAATATCCGAAAATCAGAGAGCTACCAGAAATGGAGAAAATCAGTATTATCGTCAACATAAACGGTCAACCAACACTGATTACAAAAGACGGAGTACTTGTATGGGTCAATGACCAACTCGTTTCTCCAGAATACGAAATAAGAGATGGAGATAAGATAAGAACACAGATACCAGATGAGCAAGGATTCATCGTGGCAGATATACTGAGAATGTTTGACTTTGACCATAAAAAAGTGAAGAAATATACGTTACTGAAAAATGGAATCAAGGTCGGTTTTACAGATCCACTTGAAAATGGTGATGAAATAATATTCGAATACGAAACCTTAGAAGAAGCTTGAAACAACGAATAACTTCAAAAATAAGTATATCATCGAGAAGAGCTTTTGAAAGATACGTTTTTCTTTCAAAAGCTCCTCTTTTTTTATTTACTTTAATATCGCTTATTGGGTATATAATTAATATGCATTTAACAAAAGGAGTGTATACTCAATGTGTAAATTGCGATAACCACTACTTACAAGGAGGTGTAGGGTATGAAAAAGTTTTTCATATTATTACTCGTGTTAGTTACGGTATTTAGCTTTGCAAAAGTAAAAATCCAGTTCTGGCATGCGATGGGCGGTTGGCGCATTGAGCTGATTCAAGGCATGGTAAACAACTTCATGAAAGCTAACCCAGATATCGAAGTTGAGGTTCAATACGTTGGTAGTTACGAAGAAATTTTAGCGAAAACAGTTGCTTCTCTCCAAGCAGGAACACCACCACACGTTGTACAACTGAACGAGATCAGTACGAAGAAAATGATCGACAGTGGTGTTATCGTACCTGTCGATGACCTCATTAAAAAAGATCCATCTTTTGATAAAAATAAGTTGTTGCCACAAGTTAGAAATTACTACAGCATTGGTGGAAAACTTTACTCAATGCCATGGAACAGCTCTACTCCATTACTTTTCTATAACAAGACCCTCTTTAAACAAGTTGGCTTGGATCCAAACAAACCACCTAGAACATTCAGTGAGGTCATTGCGTACGCAAAGAAACTTGTTAAGAAGGATGAAAAAGGTAACATCGTAAGAACTGGTATAACATGGCCACTTTACGCATGGTTCTTTGAACAATGGATGGCTGAACAAAATAAACTATTAGTTGATAACAACAACGGAAGAACTGGAAATCCAACAAAAGTACTTTTCAATAACGATGCCGGTTTGAAAATCATGGAATTTTGGAATACGTTGACAAAAGAAGGGCTCATGATTAATACAAAGAAAGGTGATTGGACCGCCGCAAGGCAACTTTTCATCTCCCAAACGGTTGGTATGATAATCACATCAACTTCTGACGTAGCACTCTTAACTTCAGAAGCACAAAAGCAAGGCTTTGAAATAGGTGCCGCTTATATACCTATTCCAGATGGAGTGCAAAGAGCGGGCGTCATCATCGGTGGAGGAAGCCTATGGATAATTAAGCAGAAAAACCAAGCAGAGGTAGATGCCGCATGGAAACTTGTAAAATACCTTGCGGACGTTGATCCACAAATAGAATGGCACAAAGGCACAGGTTATTTCCCAGTGAGACTTGATGCGAAAGAAAAACTTGAAAAAGAAGGTTATTACAACACGAACCCGTTGCATTACGTAGCTATAAAGCAATTACTTGATACGATTTCATCTTATGCGACGATGGGGGCAGTTGTAGGAGCATTTCCAGAAATACGTGCGGCAATTGAAAATGCTGTTGAAAAGATGATAAATGGACAGCTTACCCCAAAACAAGCTCTTGAAGAAGCAGAAAGAGAAGCAAATAAAGCGATAAAACAGTACTTCTAAGATAGAAAGAGGCTGGCGTTTCAGCCAGCCTTTTTTTAACTTCTTTAAGTTTACAAAAAGGGGGAACGAAGATGAGAAAATGGATACCATATTTGTTCTTATTACCTACATTCGTAATTATCATTTTGTTTATATATTTTCCTGCATTCAATTCGTTTTATCTGAGTTTTTTTAAAGTTTCAGTGTTTGGTAACAGAAAGTTATTTGTATGGTTTGATAACTACGTTGAGTTATTCTCAGATCCCAAATTCTTGAATTCTTTTAAATTCACATTGGTCTTTACATTTACTACTGTCTTTGTCTCAATCTTTTTGTCTTTTTTCATCGCACTTTTATTGAATCAAAAAGTTCCAGGTGTAAGAATATTTAGAACATTGATTTTTGCCCCCTACGCAGTTTCAACAGCTGTGGCTGGTGCATTGTGGGGATTTTTACTAAATCCTGTTGTTGGACACGTTAATTATCTGATGGCGAGACTATTTGGTATTCAGGTGAACTGGGTAACAACTGCTCCTTACGCAGCATATGCAGTTATAATAGCAGCAATTTGGAAGACGTTACCTTTCAACATAATCTTTTACATAGCAGGTTTACAGAGTATACCGGATGAGCTTATTGAAGCGGGAAAACTCGATGGGGCAAGTGTATGGAAAAGGATTTGGAAGATAATATTTCCGTTACTCTCACCAATAACGTACTATCTTATCATAATGAGTATCATCAGTGCAATGTTCCAGTCATTTGCAATAATCGATGTTATGACAAGGGGTGGACCTGGTGATTATACTACAAACATAATATACAAAATATATCTTGATGGCTTTAGATTTTCGAAAACTGGTCCTGCTTCAGCCCAAAGTGTGATTCTCTTCTTAATAATGGTTGTTGTTACAATGATTTATTTCAAACTTGGCAGAAAAAGTGTACATTACCAATAGTGAGAAGTACATAGAGGTGATGAAAGATGACAAAGAGAAGCAGAAAAATTGTGAACACAATACTTATTGAAATAGCGTTAATCATATTTGGGATAATAATGTTTGCCCCAATATTCTTAGCGTTAACTATGAGCATACAACCACCAGAGTTTGTATTTTCCTATCCGCCAAAAATATTACCAAGGGGATTCAATTTAAGAAATTACACTGATGCTTTTAGAATTGTCCCTTTCGGAAAGATGATGCTTAACAGTTTTATAATCTCATTCGCAATAACATTTGGAAAATTGATTACGGGAATACTTGCTGGATATGCCTATGCAAATTTCAAGTTTAAGGGTGATAAATTCTCCTTTGGCTTAATATTCGCAACTCTGTACATACCTGCTGAGATTTTGCTAATAATTCCACTTTTTCAAATAATAAGTAAACTGGGATGGGTGAACACATACCAGGCAATGATAATCCCATTCACGGCAAGTGCAACAAATGTCTTTCTCTTCCAACAACACTTTAAAACAATCCCTAAGGATTACGAAGATGCTGCTCTCATAGACGGTGCAACACCAATACAATATCTCACAAAAATAGTATTACCTTTATCGAGACCAGTTATAGGCGGTGCTGCTATAATTAACTTCACATACGCATGGAATATGTACCTTTGGCCGATGATAGTTGCGATGAGAGATGATATGAAAACTGTACAAGTTGCAATAAATATGATAATAAACGCAGAATCATCGAATAACTGGGGAATAATAATGGCTGCAACGATGATAGCACTCTTCCCAACGTTACTTTTGTTCTTCTTATTGCAAGATCTCTTTGTAAAATCGCTTGTTGGAAGTGGATTAAAAGGTTGACCTACTCACTACATTGAAATGTGAGGTTTTAGAGCCTTTAAACTCTATAACTAAAAACCTAAGGCATATGGTATAATTTATTTAAACCGGTTAAACCGGTAGTGAAGCATTGACATGGAGGGTTATACGAAATGGTTAGGTCTGGTAAAAGAAGTAAAAATGCGTCCATACTGTCGGCTGTTCTTACAATTCTAATCGCTTTAATAATATTTCTAAAACAGCAAGGAGAATCTAACAAAGCGTACGTGAAGTCCATTGTGGACGGTGATACAATAAAAGTTGAGCTTCAAGGGAAGACCTATACCGTTCGTTTAATAGGTGTCAACACACCGGAAACTAATCATCCAACGAAAGGCATTGAACCCTACGGACCTGAGGCAAAGGAGTTTACAAAAGAGACCATCACAGGAAAAACAGTGTGGCTTGAATTTGACGTGCAGGAAAAAGATAAATACGGAAGATTACTCGCATACGTCTGGCTGGAAAGACCTAAGGATGATTCCGAAGATGAAATTCGCAAAAAGATGTTCAACGCTATTTTAGTCTTGGAAGGGTACGCTCAGGTGATGACGGTACCACCAAATGTCAAGTACGCTGATTACTTCGTGAAATTTCAAAAAGAAGCTGTAGAAAATCAAAAAGGTCTGTGGGGATTAGAAGTATACAATTCAAAGGTTGAAAAAACAACTTCTGACAAAGAACTTCAGCAAGCTTTTACCGTAACAGATGAATTTACAGATGAATTTTATGTTTACATTTCTAAGGGTGGAAAAAAGTATCATTTAAAAAATTGTAGGTACGTTAACGAAAAATATGAACCGATAACTATAGAAGAAGCTAAGGAAAAAGGCCTAACACCATGCGAAGTTTGTAAACCAGACGAAGAGTACGAAAAAATGAAAAGCAAATAGAAAAAGAAAACTAGCCCTTAAAGGCTGGTTTTCCCTTTATAAAATCTTATTCTTGCCATCACTCATGTTTATGCTCGTGCTCAATCTTATCTTTACCCATGAAATAACCTCTTAAGATGTTAGTTATATCTTTTTCGTCCTTTGGGTATTCAACGGATTCCATGACATCCAAAACTTCGTTAATCAATGCTTCCAATTCTTCATCGCTCATTTCATCGAGATAAATTCCTCGTTCGTGCATGACTGTTGCAAGCGGCACCAACACATCTTCAACACCGAAGTATGTAGGATATATATCACCACCGCGGTTTTTCACAAATACATAAAGCTTTTCAATAAAGTCATCTCTGTACTCTGCGTTGCTTGGTATGACAACAACGTAATACCTTGACAGTTTTCCAAACTTTTCAATCAATTGGTTAAGTTTTTCTTTACTTATAGCATGTGAACCTTGTGAACTATGCATAATACAACCTCCATAGACAATTTTTGGCAAAGTATTTTATTTCACTTGCATAATAATTATATCATAATTTACATAAAAAGAAAAACTTCCTGATGAGTAAAAAATCTCATCAGGAAGTTTTTGTTTTAGAAGAATAACTGATTATCCTTTGAAAAGTATCTGTTCAGCTGCTTTAATCAACGGATAAACCGTTGGAGCGGGTGTAAGGAGCGGATGTGTACCTATTTGTAATGTGTAAAGTTCTGTTACAGTTAATCCTCTTTGAATTGCCATTCCAATAACGTTTATTAGCTCTCCAACTGTATCTCCGCCTACTACCTCTCCGCCAAGTATTGTACCACATTCCTTTGCCACGATAAGTTTAACAATCTGTTTATTTGCATTTGGTAATGTTCCAGGGTGTTTATCAACTGCTTCAAAGTATCCAGTCATTATCTCAAAACCGTTTTTCTTTGCTTCTTCTTCAATTAAGCCTGCAGAACCCAAGGCTTTATTTCCAACCTTTGTTGAGAAAATAGCGATTGTTCCTGTGAATGTTCTCACTGTGGAAAGTTCAAACAAATTTGTTCCGGCTATTCTTGCTTCTGTAACAGCCGTTGAAGCCAACATGATAGGAACACTTCGTCTTGTTATGAAATCGATTTTCTGTGCACAGTCTCCTACAGCAAATACATCTGGGTCATCTGCT
>CAZOAS010000012.1:8664-23542 GCA_964577745.1 uncultured Fervidobacterium sp. | reverse complement strand
AAGATTTGTCGTTGGTGCCGATGCCGTTACGTTGTTACCAGGTAATTTCTCCGATGGTGCAAGTGCTTTGGTATCAACGCATATTTTCGAGGGACTTGTAGAACTCGATGAGAACAACCAAATTCAGCCGTTGCTTGCAGAAAAGTGGGAAGTTTCTCCAAAGGCGGACGTTTACACATTCTATCTTAGAAAAGGTGTAAAGTTCCAAGATGGAACAGATTTCACAGCCGCAGCAGTGAAAAAACACTTCGATTTTTTACTTGCGAATAAGTTCAGAAGAAGCGGTATGTTCAGAGCTGTTGTTAAAGAAGTGAAAGTGATAAACGATTACACAGTTCAGTTTATACTCCATGAACCTTTCGCTCCATTTCTTTATTATCTTGCCCACGAAGCAGCTATGATACCTTCCCCGGTTTCGATAGATAAATATGGTAAAGACCCGGCTACACTCGGTAAAAACCCAGTTGGAACTGGACCTTTCATACTGCAAGAGTGGAAGGTTGGAGAGAGAATCGTTTTAAAGAAGAATCCTAATTACTGGCAAAAAGGAAAACCTTACCTTGATAGTATAATCTTCCAAGTTATTCCAGATGATGTATCAAGAGTCACAGCTGTTCGTTCTGGAAGTGCGCACATCATGTTTAATCCACCTCCAGTTATGGCTGATGTTTTGAAAAAAGATAAATCATTGAATGTGAATGTTAGACCTGGCATGAGGGTTATATACATAGGAATTAATTTGCTAAGTGATAAGTTCAAAGATGTGAGAGTCAGGCAAGCACTTAATTACGCGATAGATAAGCAAAAACTTTGTGAAGTGATTATGAGAGGATACGCATTCCCGTCAGATTCTCCACTTTCTTCACTTGTACCGGGTTACTTCCCAGTCGGTGTTTACGAATACAATCCAGAGAAAGCAAAGCAACTTTTGAAAGAAGCTGGTGTCACAAATCTTAAGGTGGAACTTGCCACACCAAAAGGTAGGTATTTAAACGACTATGAAACGGCACTTGCAGTGCAATCTATGTTGAAAGCTGTTGGTATCCAAGCTGATGTGAAACCGATGGAATGGGGCACATTCCTCGATTACACGTACGACACAGCGGCAAAGTTTGAGTTGTTCTTAATCGGTTGGTCTCCTTCAACTGGTGAAGGGCACTGGGTGTTGTACCCGCTCTTCCACTCCGATAATGCATTGAGAAATCCAGATGGAACAGGCGATAACAACGGAAGTTATATAAATAAGAAAGTTGATGAATTGATCGAAAAAATAGCTTCTGAACCTGATTGGAACAAGGCAAAGGAATATTACAAACAGGTTCAACAGATTATAAAAGAAGATGCGCCATGGATTTTCTTGTACGTGCCAAGCGATATAACAGTTGTCAGAAAAGAAGTCAAAGGTGTCAATTTCAGACCATTACATGTTAAATTCGCATACATAGAAAAATAAGTAATTTGTACATCACGCCGCGGTGCGTATATCAACGCACTGCGGCGTTTTTAAAAATTTTTTGAAAATTTGCTTTTTGTGAGGTGTTGATATGAAGAGTTTTATCATTAAAAGACTATTGTTGCTTATTCCTATATTCTTCGGTGTATCGATAATTTGCTTTTTGTTGCTTTACATGATACCTGGTGACCCAGCAAAGATTATTGCTGGTGAAGGTGCAACAAAAGAAGATATCGAAAGCATAAGGATAACTTTCGGGCTTGATAAACCGATTTACGTACAATATTTCAGTTTTATAAAAGGTATCTTCACTGGTGAGTTGCGCTCTATAAGATCAGGAGAAGCGATTATGAAAGAGATTGGTCCAAGATATGTTGGAACGATTCAATTGGCGTTAGCAAGTATAATCGTTTCCTCAACACTTGGGATATTACTTGGCGTTCTGGCTGCTGTGTACAAAAACAGTTGGATAGACAACCTCGCAATGGCATTCGCATTGCTTGGTGCTTCCACTCCCGTATTTTGGCTTGGTTTGATTTTAATTCTGATTTTCGCAGTTTATTTAAAAGTATTGCCTTCGGGTGGTAGGGAAGGGTTCAAATCTATCATATTGCCTGCTCTAACTCTCGGTTTACCTTCTTCAGCAATTGTGGCACGTTTGACACGTGCGAGTATGCTCGATACACTTTCGCAAGATTACGTTAGAACGGCTTACGCTTACGGAATTCCAAAAAGGAAAGTCATATTCACCTACGCGTTAAAAAACGCTCTCATCCCGGTTGTTACGGTTATAGGTTTGCAATTTGGCTTTCTATTATCTGGTGCGGTGTTAACAGAAAGTGTCTTTGGTTGGCCAGGAGTTGGTAGGTACATAGTTGATGCGGTGTTCAGTCGAGATTACGTCGTTATCGAAGTAGGTATTCTTATCACCGCTATGACATTTGTACTTGTCAACACCGCTGTTGATTTACTGTATGCAGTTCTTGATCCACGTTTGAGAAAAGGGTGATGATATGGCAAGTAAAGAGAAAAAAGAAAAGAATTTAGGCAGATATTCAACGTTCTCAGTTGTTCTTAGAAGGATACGTAAGAACAAAGGTGGAGTTATTGGACTCTTTATCGTTTTGTTTTATATAATCGTTTCTATATTTGGTCCCATGCTTTCACCGTACGATCCAAACGAATCGAATTTCGATGAGAGTTTAATACCTCCATCAAAGCAACACTGGTTTGGTACAGATTTGCACGGTCGTGATGTATTGAGTCGTGTGATAGTCGGAGCAAGAACTTCTTTTACGATATCTATTTCAGCAGTTGCAATTGCTGTGTTTATAGGAATTTTACTAGGTTCGATATCTGGATACGTAGGTGGATGGATAGATGAACTTATCATGCGATTTTTGGACATATTCATGGCATTCCCAGAAATCTTGCTTGCAATTGCCATAGTTGCAATCCTCGGACCTGGGAAGATAAACATAGTTATTGCAATTGCTGTGTTTTCGTTCCCAAGTTTTGCAAGGATTACACGTGCCACGGTTATGTCTGTGAAAAACAACGAGTATGTTGAAGCAGCTAAGGCTATAGGAGAGTCGAGTTGGTCTATACTGACAAGGTACATATTGCCAAATGCGCTTTCTCCTGTGATTGTACAAGCAACGTTGAGGATGGGAACGGCGATTTTGACGATCTCAAGTTTAGGCTTCCTTGGGCTCGGTGTTAAAGCTCCAGAAGCTGAGTGGGGAACTGATCTGGCACTTGCAAGGAGTTATCTGGAATTCGCACCGTGGTTGAGTATCTTCCCTGGTATTGCTATCGTTTTTGTCGTACTTGGTTTCAATTTCTTCGGTGATGCTTTGAACGATGCACTTAATCCAAGGTTGAAAGACAGATGAAAAAGGGTGATGAAGTTGAGAGTACTCGAGATTAAGAATCTAAAGGTTTATTTCAAAACAGAGGAAGGTATTGTGAAAGCACTTGAGAATGTGAATTTACACGTTGATAAAGGTGAGATTTTGGGCGTTGTTGGTGAAACTGGTTGTGGTAAATCTGTCACAGCATTAACTGTACTCAGGTTGCTAAGTAACACGAGCGAGATTTCCGGAGAGATACTTTTTGAAGAGAAAAATCTTTTGGAACTTCCGGAATCTGAGATGCTTAAAATCCGTGGTAAAGAGATAGCTATGATATTCCAAGAACCTATGACATCGCTCAATCCCGTTTTCACAGTTGGTCAACAACTTACAGATGTGATTATGCAACATACGAAGGTTAGTAAAGAAGAAGCACTGAAAAGAGCCATTGAAGTATTAAGATTAGTGAAATTACCTGACCCTGATTACATTGTTAATAAATATCCCCATGAACTCTCAGGTGGTATGAGACAACGTGTGATGATAGCTATGGCGATTTCTTGTAATCCGAAACTCATTATAGCCGATGAACCGACAACCGCACTCGATGTCACAATCCAAGCACAGATACTGGGTATTTTGAAAAATCTGAAAGAGGAACTTGGTATTTCAATCATCATAATAACGCATAACCTCGGTGTTGTTGCGCAATTGTGCGATAGAGTGGCTGTTATGTACTCTGGATACGTTATAGAGAGTGGCACAGTAAGTGAGATATTCCAGCAAGCGATTCATCCGTACACCAGAGGTTTGTTAAAAGCTATTCCACCAGTTGATGAAAAGGTAGATAAGTTGAAAGTTATCCCCGGCATCGTACCGAATTTGATATCTCCACCATCCGGTTGTAGGTTCCATCCAAGGTGCGAGAGATTTATCGATGGTAGATGCAATATCTATCCTCCTGAAATACAATATTTATCTGAAACGCATTCGTTTATGTGTCATAACCCTTACGAGTTACTGTAAATTGTTATAAGCCAAAGTGGAATAAGAGGTGGATGTATGAAGAAATCTGAGAAAGTTATATTAAAAACAGAAGAACTGTTGAAATCTTTTAAAGTTAAGAAGAATTTTTTCAGTGAGCCACAGTGGATCTATCCTGTGGATAAGGTGAGTCTTGAGATATTCGAAGGTGAAACACTCGGAATTGTTGGAGAGTCTGGTTGTGGAAAGACGACTCTCGGAAGAACTATCCTGAGATTACTTGAACCAAATGGTGGAAAGATATACTTCAACGGTGAAGATATCACAAATCTTACACATAAAGAGATGAGAAATTACAGAAAACACATGCAGATAGTCTTTCAAGACCCGTACTCATCGCTCAATCCAAGAATGACAATTTACGATATTTTGAAAAGACCAATAAAGATATTCAAGTTATGTGATAAAACTCAGGAACCAGATCTTATACTGGAAACTCTCAGAAACGTAGGATTGGATAAGCAACACCTTATCCGCTATCCACACGAATTTTCAGGTGGTCAAAGGCAGAGAATTGCCGTTGCAAGGGCAATTATTTCAAAACCAAAATTCATCGTTTTGGATGAACCAACATCAGCACTTGATGTATCTGTCCAAGCGCAGATAATAAACCTTTTGACAGAGTTGCGTGAAAAACATAACCTTACGTACATGTTCATCTCTCATGATATCTCCGTTGTTAAGCATATCTCCGATAGAATAGCCGTTATGTATCTGGGTAACATCGTGGAAATCGGTCCGACCGATTCCGTGTTTTATAACAGATACCATCCGTACACGAAAATTCTCATCTCATCTGTCCCGTTACCTGATGTGAAGAAAAAAGCTGAATTCAAACTCGATACATCCGAAGTACCTTCGCTCTTTACAAAATTCAACGGTTGTAAGTTTGTCGATAGATGTCCGTACAAAATGGATAAATGTTCAGACGAAAAACCGGCGATGTACAAAGTTGCACAAGACCATTACGTAAGGTGTTTCTTGTACGAGAAAGATGGAAAAGGCGGAGGTGAGGGGAAATGAAAAAGGTGGTCAGTATTTTACTGTTGGTATTTGCACTTGCTGTCTTTTCACAAGATATCAAAGGTAGTCTTGTAATCGTCGGAGGAGGTAACATACCTCAGGTATTTGAAGAGTGTAGATTGATTTTTCAGAGATTTATCGAACTTGCCTGTGAAGGGCGTGGAAAAAAAGTCGAGAACGTAAGAATCGGTATAATGCCAACGGCATCATCAAAACCTATTCAGAGCGCAAGATCATTTATGGAAGATTTCAAAAAGTTCGGCGTTAGGGAAGAAAACATGTACATAATCCCTATAGCACTTTTCAACGATGATTCAACAGAAAAAGTCGATGAATCGCTGTGGAGGGATAACGCAAATAACGTTTCTGTTGCACAAGAGGTTGAGAAACTCGATGCAATTTGGTTTGTTGGAGGAGACCAGACAAGGTACGTCAACACGTTACTCAAAGATGGTAAAGAAACACCTGTGTTGAGAGCAATTTGGAAAATTTACTCAGAAGGAGCGGTACTCGGTGGTTCAAGTGCGGGAGCAGCGATAATGACCGACCCGATGATTTCTGGCGGAACGAGTTTCGATGCGTTGCTAAGAGGTATCACTTACGAAGACGATGGCTCACCAAGATTGTTCATTACCAAAGGACTTGGATTTTTCAAAGGTTACATCGTCGACCAACACTTCTCAAAGAGAGGCAGATTCGCAAGATTACTGGTAGCTATGGCTGATCAGAAGATTCAAAGAGGGTTTGGTATAGATGAAGACACCGCATTGATAGTGAAAGGTATGGATGAGATAGAAGTGATAGGACGTGGTGGAGTTTTTATGCTCGATATCTCAAACGCAAAGATAGAAAGAGTTGCAGGTACATGGAGTTTTGAAGGTGTCAGGGTTTCTTACTTTGAAAAAGGCGATAAATACACCATATCAACTGGAAAATACGCAAGTATTCCAAACAGAAAGCTTATAAAGAATAACGAATATTATGAGTCACAATGGTACTCAGTCACGAATTTCATGGAGATTAAAAATATAATTACTTACGATGTTGTCGATAATATGAGACCAGAAGTTAGTGTGTTAGCCGTTGAAGATATCACAAAGCCAGGTACCGCTTTCGTGTTGAGGTTTTACAAAGATAAGAGCACCAGAGGATACTGGGGAAAGATAAACGAAGTTGAGACGTACGGTGTTCTTAACGTACTAATGGATTTGAAACCTGTTAAATTGACTGTCGCTCCTTTGAATTGAGAATTTGATTTACAAAAAACGGCACAGGTTACTAAACCCTGTGCCGTTTTCACTTTCTTGATTATCTTATCTTATTTTCCAAAGCTATTTTTACTATCTCTTCAGGTGTTAGTAGAATCAGTTTTTCTGACTTCATACGAAGAAGCTCTGGAGTGAAGCCACTTTTTGATAATAACATATACTTAACAGAATCGCGTTTTACTTCAAGCATTGAAGATTTTTCGATTAATTTATGATATTCACCTATTCCGACTTCCTTATTTGTCCACTTACATTCACCTAATAATAAGTTTTTTTCATCAAAAGCCACTATGTCAACATCAAAGCTTTCACTTTTCCTTCCAGGTACTTTTCCCCAATACTTTCCGATTTCGGCTGGTGTGAATCCTAAGACATCTGGATTTTCGAATATAAACTTCAAACACGTTTCTTCGAATTTTATGCCGAGGTACTGAGAAATTTTTTCCTTTAACAATTCACGTGCTTTTTCTGGGGCGAATTCTATTATAGGTAATATTGGTTTAACTACAGAAAAGTAAAAATCAAAGAAATTATTTTTGAGCTTGTATTTTGTGTTCTTTTGCTTTTTCGTACCAACTGGTTTAAACGATTCTACAAAGTCATATTCATCTTCCAATTCAATTAAATACTTCGAAATTGTGGTTGGTTCCATTTTCGACAGGTCTGATAATTCCGAAATACTTTTCGGTCCTTGTCCAAGTGCTTCCAAAAGTGAGAAGTACCCTCTGTGTTCTCTACCAAACTCGAGAACTAAGATTGTTTCCACATCGTTTTTAAGAGGAGCGTATGGTTCTAAAAATAATTGATACACATTTTCTAAAACTTCTCCCTTTTGTTCGAAGTATTTGAAATAATTCGGAATTCCGCCGATAATTCCAAAAATTTCGATGATACTCTTTGGGTCATATCCAACATCGTTCATTACCTTAGCAAAAGAGCTGAAGGAAAATTCTCCTACATTCAACACATAATCCTTCCTTCCAAAGAGTGGATGTTTTTCATCGTAAAAAAGCCTTTTCATTAATCCAACGTACGAGCCAAGTGCGAAGACTTTTACATCCAGACCGTTTATTATCGCTTCATCCCACGCACGTTGAAAAGAGTATAATATTCCTGGTGAAACTTTGTAAAAATTTTGAAATTCATCAAAGATAACGTATTTGTATTGCTTGAAAATATCAAGAAACAGGTCAAACCAATCACGATACACTGCTTTTGAGAAGCTTAAGCTGATTTTTTCAATTAATTTTTCTTCGTTTACCACATCAACGGAGTAATAAAAGACATTTTCCTTTTCTTCAAACGCTTTCCTCACCAACGTCGTCTTCCCTATTCTCCTTTGACCGTAAATTACAACTAAGTTAGCTCTTGGATTCGAAAGGATTCTCGAAATAGCTTCAAGTTCTTTAAACCTATTGTAAAACTTCATTGTAAATCTCCCTCCATATGTTATTCTGAATATAATTATTCTGTCCAGAATTATTCTGGTCAGAATAATTATATCACAAAAAATAAAAAATAAAAATCGGCACGAGGTTTTGGTTGTTCCCCGTGCCGTTTTTGTATCCAACGTTGTTTGTTTTTGTCTATTAAATATAAATATATTAGATTGTTGAGAACTTAAATGTCGTTGTTTGTTTGTACACTTCACCAGGTCTAAGTACGGTGTTTGGGAAGTTTTTGTGGTTTGGGGAATCTGGAAAGTGTTGTGTCTCAAGGCAAAAGCCTGTGTGTTGGTCGTATATCTGTCCGTATTTGCCTTTCAACCCCGGTAGATAGTTACCGGTGTAAAACTGTACACCTGGTTGTGTTGTGTGAACTTCCATTTTGATTCCACTTTTTGGTTCTTCAACAACTGCCGCAAAGTTATTATTCAATACAAAATTGAAATCGAATCCTTTCGCCTGAGTGTTTATAAGTTGTTCTATAGCTTCACCAAGTTTTGTTGGTTTCCTCAAATCGAAAGGTGTACCATCGACTGGTGCTATTTCACCGGTTGGAATGAGGTATTCGTTCACCGGTGTGTATTTATCTGCGTTGATTTTTACAGTGTGGTCGTAAATCTTTCCACCACCGGCAAGGTTGAAATAAGTGTGCTGAGTTAAATTAACAATGGTCGGTTTGTCCGTTGTAGCAAAGTATTCGACTTTCAACGTATTATCGTTTGTGAGTGTATAAATAACTGTGACATCAAGATTTCCCGGATAACCTTCATCACCATCATGGCTAAAGTGTTTTAGAGTGAGTTTTATTCCTTCAGGCGTCACACTCGAGGTTGCTTTCCACACTTTTGTGTGAAAGCCCCTGTATCCTCCGTGAAGTGCGTTTGGTCTTCCTCTGTCGTTTTGCGCAAGTTGGTAAGTTACACCATCTATTTCAAATCTTCCGTAAGCTATTCTGTTTGCGAACCTTCCAACAAGTGTACCAAGAAAGCCCGGGTTCTTTTCGTATTCTTCGAGCGTATCGTATCCAAGCACAACATCAATGAATTGTCCATCTCTTGACGGTACCCATAGTTCTCTTATTACACCACCATATGTGAGAATTTTGACCATCATACCGTTCTTGTTAATTAACGTGTACTCATCGACTGGAATACCGTCTTTCGTACTTCCAAAGTATCTACTTGTGCATTCACCGTACATCTTTAATCCACCCCTGTTTGTTGTTTTTTGCATTTATTTATATCTTCAAGAACTCTTCAACAGCGTTTTCGATAACATTTAGCGATGATTTCCAGAATTCTTTCTTAGTTATATCTATTCCGACGCTTTGGGCAACTTCTTCAGCGGTACCTTTACCTGTTGAAGCCAACAATTTTTTGTATTTTTCGAAGAATCCTTCCTGATTTCTCATAGCGTACACACCAAGTCCAAAGAGCATACCGAATGTGTAAGGGAAGTTGTAGAAATGGAACGTTGGAGAATAGTAATGTGGTTTCACAAGCCACATGTAAGGATGGAGGTAATTCTGGTCAAGCCCTTCACCATAAGCTTCTTTCTGAGCGTTGAGCATTATCTCTTTGAATTCTTGAACACTCAAAGGTCCATTTTGTCTTCTTTCAAAGACTGCACTTTCGAATAAGAATCTGCTGTATATATCGATTATTATCTGAACCGCATCGGAGAGCTCTTTATCGAGGAGCGCCAATTTTTCATCATCTTTTTGTACCTCTTGTTTGATTAAATTGAGTAAAAGTGTTTCGTTGAATATTGAAGCAGTCTCCGCAAGTGTCGCAGGAGTGGTACTATTTAAAGGCGTTTCTTCTTTAAGACAATAGTTGTGGAACGCATGTCCAAGTTCATGTGCGAGTGTTAATACGTTATCGAGTGTGCCATCAAAACTCATCAATATTCTTGATTCTTTCAACGCTTTAACAGATGAGCAGAACGCTCCACCTCTTTTACCCGGGCGTGTTTCCGCATCAATCCATCGTTTTTCAAACGCTTGATCTATAAACATGCCAAGTTCTTGAGAGAATGTTGAGAGCTTTTCCACGATGAACTGTCTTGCTTCATCAAATGTCCATTTCCTATCGTATCCACCCATAGGTGCAAAGAGGTTGTACCATGGAAGTCCGTTATCGTATCCGAGCATCTGAGCTTTTTTTCTCAGGTACTTTCTCAAAGAAGGCATCGATTCTTTAACTGCTTCCATCATCGCATCGAAAGTCTCTTTCATTATCCTATTTTCAAAAAGCATAGGTTCAAGGGGAGAGTTGTACCCTCTCAGCTTAACTTCTGTAAGAAATTCCCCTTTTATACTATTCAAACATTGCGCAACCACATCAGATGCTCTTTCACATGCTTTGAGTTCAGATTCGTAGGCTTTCTTCCTGACATCTTCCGATTTTTCATACGCCATATTGCGGACTTTCATCAATGGAAGATGTTTGATTTCACCGTCTATTTCTAATTCACATAGTAGGTTCGAAGTTGTTTTCTCGTACAGATTATTCCAAGCGTTTCCACCGGTTAAGCGCATAAGACTTATAATTTTTTCTTCTTTTTCGGATAGCATGTACTTCGATAATATCTTTTGTTCTTTTAACACAAATCGATGATTTTGCAAAGTTGGTGATTGTAACTTTTCAAAATCTATTTCGATTTCCTTTAAGAACTTTCGAAATTTAGTGCGTACCATCGACAAATCGACGAATTTGCTTCTTATAACATCAAGGTACTTTGCTGCTTTTTCATCGTTGGCATTTGCGCTTAACGTCAAACTTGCAAAGTTGTACAATCTACCGGCTAATAAAGATAAACTGTTGAGTTTATCTATAACATACTCAAGTTTCTTTTCTATTTCTTGAGAATCGCCACTTACTAATAAATTCCCATCACACCAAGATATGAATTCTTTCAATTCACTCTCAAGATTACTCAAATCAGAGAGAAATTCTTGCGAATCAAACGAAGGATAGATATTACTCAAATCCCATCTCATCACCAACACCCCCGATGTTGTCAAAAATTTTGGTTACAATAATACGCAAAACGTACTATACAAAATTATATCACGAAATGGTATAATTTAAACGGATTCAAACGGAATCCGGATTCCATATTCCGGGGTTGGAATGAGGAGGTATCTACCATGATAACAACAAAGAAGATTTTAGAAATGAAAGGAAAAGAACCTATTACAATGATTACCGCTTACGATTATCCAACAGCTAAAATAGCGAGTGAAGCTGGAATAGATTTGCTACTTGTTGGAGATTCACTTGGTAATGTGTTACTTGGCTACGATAGTACAATTCCTGTGACTATGGAAGATATGTTGATGCACATAAGAGCAGTTAGAAGGGGCGCTCCCGATGCGTTTATAATCGGCGACATGCCGTTCTTATCGTACGAAGTAAGTATCGAAAAAGCCGTGGAGAACGCTGGATTGATGATGAAAGCAGGGGCAAATGCGATTAAACTCGAAGGTGGAGAAGAATACGCAGAAACGATACGAAGGATAATAAGCGCTGGTATACCAGTTATGGGACACCTCGGTTTTACTCCACAATCGGTTAACCTACTTGGTGGACACAGAGTCCAAGGTAGAACACCGGAAAGTAGAGCAAAAATACTCAAAGATTCAAAGATACTCGAAGAAGTGGGATGCTTTGCTATAGTTTTGGAACTCGTTGTGGAAAGTGTGGCAAAAGAGGTTACAGAAAATATAAAAATACCTACCATAGGCATTGGTGCTGGTAGGTATTGCGATGGGCAGGTATTGGTATTTCATGATGTAGTTGGTTTAACTACGTTGAATTTAAAATTTGCTAAAAAGTACGCAGATACTTATAACATAATGCTCAATGCCGTGAAACAGTACAAAGAAGAAGTAAAGTCCAAAACATTCCCATCAGAGACGCACATTTTTGAATAGAACTAAAGTTCTTTATCAAGCTCGTTCTTTATAAATTCATTCCACAAAGTTACAAAGAATATCGCAACGGGCACGGCAAAGAACGTTCCAACGAGCCCGTAAAATAAACCTATTAGGAATATAAATATAAGCATAAGCACAGGGTTTATGTCTGCTCTCTTTTTCATAATGAATATGAAGAACAAAAATGCTCCAAGGTGGATTAACATAACAATCGTATTCACGATAATGAAATTTCTCAGTCCCAATCCAAGGCTAACTATCAATATAGGTATCCACTCTATTACCACACCAACTATTGGGATTAAATTTGTTACAAACCCCCAGAAAGATAGTAATACTGTGTATTCTGGAAGGTAGATACTAAAGAGGACATAAAAGGAAATTGAGACTATAAACGCTCCAAGTAACAGTACATCAACATAACTTGAGAGTGCTATACCAAGTTTTTTGAGAAAATCTTCAACAAGTGGTCTCACTCTTTTCGGGAATAAACCCGGAAGAGCTTTTGTAGTCCAACTTGTGTAAATGGTTATGTATACTGTAAAAAGTATGCTGTAAAACACGACTGTGAGTGCACTTGGAACATTTTTTGCCATAGCAACTGCTAAAGTGCTAAATAATTCGTTTAATTTTGGTTTTGCCCACTCAACTATGTTACCTATGGTCTCCGATAAATCGGGGTTGTCAACAAGATAATTCTCCCAATACTTAGAGTCAAGTATCTTTTTCATGAATTCATAAAACGAAGAAACTTGTTTAAAAACAGGTGGGATTATGTTTATAAAAGAATATATCAGAACAAAAAAGTAAAAAATTAGTGAAATTGTAACTGCTAATGAATACGGCAATTTAATTCGTAACAAGTTTTTTAAGATGAAATTTACGACAAGAACAGAGACTAAGGAAAAGACAAAAACGTAAAGTAACGTCTTAAAGAATGCAAACGATAAAAATAGAATAGATGCATAAATTAATACTATCAGTAAAGCCTGTTGTCTAACGCTCAACTTCATTTATCAATCCTCCTATGTGCTTTTCAAAATATTTTCTAATTTCTTCTATGTCGTTTGTCTTTCCAAGCACAACCATTAATTTAATCCTTGCTTTTTGAGCCAATGGATGTTCACTTAAGATCGCACCTTTTCTTCTCAAGTCTGCTCCTCCACCGGTATATCCGTAAATCGGATACACTCTACCTTTAAAGCATCTTGAAGTTATCACAACAGGTACCCCACTTTTCACTATCTCTTCCACAACATCTGAAAGTTGCGGAGGGACGTTTCCTCTACCGAACCCTTCAAGAACGATACCTTTGTAACCCAGTTGATATACTGCCCTGAGTATCGAACCGTCATCTCCGGTAAATGTTTTAACAACTGCTACTTTTTCTTCTATCCTGTCTGCGTATATCTTTTCACGTGTGAGTGATTTTCTGAAGTATATCACATTATTTTCGTCAACTACACCAAGTGGACCGTAACCTGGGGAATCGAACGTAGCGACGTTGCTTGTGTAGGTTTTCGTAACTTCCCTTGCGGCATGTATCTCGTCGTTTAAACATACAACAGCACCCATACCGTAAGATTCATCGCAAACTGCAACCATGACAGATGAAAGAACGTTTCTTGGACCATCCGTACTTAGCTCGCTAATATTTCTCATAGAAGCAGTTAACACAACGGGTTTTTCAGTTTTTAAAACAAGGTCAAGGAAATAAGCAGTCTCCTCCAACGTGTCAGTACCATGTGTAACAACAACACCATCGTAACCTTTTTCTTCAAGTAACTCATCTATGGTCTTTGCAAGATTCCACATCGAAGAAGGTGTCATATAAGGACTCGGTACGTTTGAAAATTCATGCAATTCAACATCAGCTATATCGTAAAGTTCTGGGATATCGGTAACGAGTGCATTTCCTTTATCGAAAGGTACAACATCCCTTCCTTTCTTAACCATCGCTATTGTACCACCAGTGCTAACGATTGCTATTTTTTTCCTACCTATTTTCCCCATTTTCTCCTAACCCCTTTCTTTTTCCTTTAAATTAAATTAATTAATACCAATACTTTTTCTTTCTTACTCGCATACCAACGAGCACTCCGTAAATAAACCCACCCGCATGAGCCCAGTATGCCACTCCTGTACCCGTGACATCGGCGAGTAAACCGTTGGCAACTTGAATTATAAACCAATACGGTAAGTAAATGAAAGCCGGAATTTCAACGATAAATGGCAGTATAAGAAAAACAAGCGAGACTATGCGAGAATAATAAAATAATACAAAGTATGCGCCCATCACAGCGGATATAGCACCCGATGCACCAACGAGAGGGTAGGGAGAAAATGGGTTGAAAATTATGTGGAAAAACAGTGCAAATATTCCTCCAGTAATATAAAATAATAGATATTTGAAATGCCCAAATGCATCTTCAACGTTGTCACCGAATATCTTCAAAAACCACATATTTCCTATGATATGCGACCAACCACCATGTACAAACATATGAGTAATCAACGCAACAAAGGGGAAGGCATAGTACATCTGCTCTGGTACAAAACCAAAGATATAAAAAAACTCCTCAAGCGCTCTACCAGACCAATCCATACCAGATATAACCAGTTCGTATAGAAAAACAAGAATATTTATAACTATAATCATCACATTTATAAACGGCTTTCGCACGCTTGGTATCGTATCGTACAATGGAAACATTTGCTTTCCTCCCTTTTCTGTGATTGGTTAACAGTTATCAGTTATCAGTAATCAGTTTTCAGTGAACGGTGATCAGTATCAATTATCAATATAAGTTTATTTTGATTAACTTTACTAGTACAGTATACTGTTAACTGTT
>CAZOAS010000012.1:0-8564 GCA_964577745.1 uncultured Fervidobacterium sp. | reverse complement strand
CCAGCCGATGGTAAGTAATCAAGATAAGAATTTCGAAAATCCAGTGGTAAATCACCACTGACGTTGTATACTTCTTTGAAAAACTTTCTAAAGACCCACAGACTTCGTTTCATATGTAATGAGCTTGTCACGAGTGTTATTGACGTATCACCTATCAATTCATATGTGTACTTTCCGTTTTCAAAGGTATTTCTTGCCTTATCTTCGACTATTATATCGCTTTCTGGAACTCCAAAATTCAAAAGAACACTTTTCATAATGTAAGCTTCGGGAGTTCCCTTATCAATTATACCACCTGTTATGACTATCTTTCGCGGATTTTTTCTGTACAGCTCCACAGCTTTGTACAGTCTTCTAAGAGTATGCCTTCCAATTTCCACTTTTTGTTCGTACTCATCTACTCCCCCACCAAGTACAACTATGTACTGTCCTTTATCTTGTGAATCTGTTAAGAAAAGTGTTTTCGAAATTAAATAAGCAAACCAGTTAGAAGAAAGCACATAAAATATCATCGATAAAGCTAAAAAAATATATTCAGCTCGCTTTTTACACCCATACTTACGTCCGAATTTACTGTAAAAAAGCCATAAAAAAAGAAAGAAAGTCACAAAAATGCCGGGAATTGTTAGAAATGAGCTGATTATCTTGAAGACATGCAACATATTTCTTCACTCCTATTATTCATTTCCCATATTCCTAAAATGCTTTTGCAACGCAATTTCGTCTATGACACTTCTTTCCTTTCTATCGGTCTCTGACCTTTCGTATTCTAAGTATCGTTCTTTCAATTTCTCAAAACTCTTTCTTTCCGTTCTTTTTTCCATGTATCTTTTGAATATTAATTCTTCTTCTTTTCTTAGTGTAGTAAGTTTATTTTTAAGTAGTGTTATGTAATCATCGTGCATTTTTAAAAGGTATAACAAAAAACCAAGTTGCGCACCGTTTTGTGAAGTGCGCAACTGATTTTCTACATCCGTTCTTGATTTCATAGTTTTATCAAGTTCTTCTTCGACTTCTCTAATTCTTAAACGTACTTTATTTAATTCTTCCCTTATACTCTCTTCTTCTCTTCTTCTGAGAGATAAAATCTTCTCCAATCTAAACACGCCATACCTCTTTACGAGAATTTATTCTTGAGAAAGACAGAGAGCATATCGACTAATATCTGGAGTATCTTCTTACTTGTTTCTGAGAAGTTTTTCCCTTTAAAGTTATCAAGTGAAATTATTACAAGTCTCTTTTCACCTATCTTTACACTTCCAACGAGTGGTATAAAATTCGGAGTTGTAACACCGGCTTTTTCCCATAAATCTCTTTGTGGGCTTTCAAGGTTGAGTTTATATGCTTCTGTTAATTCTATAACTCTGTTTTCACCTATCACAGGACCGTACGCATCTTCCGCTGCCTTGAATGTTGTATTTTTTACAAAATCGTCGTAGTTATGGACGGCAACACATTTATAAATATCACCATCGAGTAACCATATCGAACCTTTTTCCGTTTCCGGTATAAGTTTTACAAGTTCAACAAGCATCGCTTGTAAATATTCTTCTAAGGAGGTATTCTTTTCCCAAAGTGCTATAAGTTTTATAAGGCTTTCAAAGCTGTTGACCATATCTTTATAAACCTTCTGAGCTTGCAAAAATCTTATCGCAGCTAATACGTGCGAGCTTAGGAATGCTGATAATGCTTTTGCTATACTTAGGTATTGATCTGGAACGTGTATAACGAACTTATAATTTTCAATTGGGATAACTTGGTATGTCTTTTTCTCAAGTACAAACGTTTTTATTTCGTTTACAGCTCGTGCTTTTTCGATAATCTTTGGATTATCGTTCCCTATTAGATACTCATCGTCTTTCATTAAAGTTACCGCTATATGAGGATACTCTGCGTAGAATTTTTTGGAAAGTTCAATTGCAAATTTCGTTGGATCACCTTCGGAGTTACTTAATGATTCGATGATAATCTTCTCAACAAACGATTGAAGTTTGTAAAGAATCTGTTCAAGTATTTTTTCGGTCACATCGAACATGATACCAGCAACACCGTACGCACCCGTACCAAGTCTGATGGGCATTCTATGGATACTGTAATGCCTACCGTTTATAACTTTTTCATGTGTTACATTTCTTCTTGTCCTCATAACTTTTTTGTCGATTTCTTCTATTCCCTCGTCGTTCAAAATCTCAGATTCAAATTTTCCAACTAATTTCTCTTCCGACAACTGAAGTACGTTTTCAAGTTCTTTATTTATCCACATATATCTACCTTTATTGTCTTTTATAAAAGCCGGTGCCGGAAGTCTTTCGAAAAACTGTTGCAAGAAGTATAGATACCTCATGCTGTAACCTCCTCCATCTTGACTTGTAATACCTTCGATATACCATCAACCATTGTAACACCGTGAACGATATCGCCTGCTTCCATGATTAGTTTGTTATGCGTTATAACTACAAATTGCGAGTGTTCATTTTCAAGTAATCTTCTGAATTTCTCGGAGTTGTAATCATCAAGTGGTGCATCAACTTCGTCAAGAACATAAAATACGCCTTTATTTGCTTCCAACATAGCCATTATTAGCGCAATTCCGACGAGCGCTTTTTCTCCACCAGATAACAATTGAAGTTTTTGAACTTTTCTACCTGCTTTTGATATGTGTATTTCTATTCCCGATTCAAGTATATCACCATCATCGAGAATTCGCATCCCGCCAGTTCCACCGTAAAATAGGTTTTCTATGTAAGATTTGAACGCATTGTTTATCTGATTGAATGTTTTTAAGAATTGCTCACGCGCTTGCGCATCTGTTTGCTCTATCAACTCTTCCAGTTTTTTCTTAGCATCTTCCAGATCAAGCTTTTGTTTCATTAGTTCGTTGTACTCTGCTTCGACATTCTTGTATTCATCTATCGCGGTTAGATCCACGGCTCCAAGCATCTTCATTTTGTTTTCTATATCTTTGATTTCATTACCAAGTTCATCAAGTTTTTCTGGATCAATATCTATTGGCGTGCGGTATTCTTCCGGGATATTGGAAATTCTAAACGAAATTTCTTGCAATCTCATATCTGTCTCGTGAATGCGTTCTTTTATGGATTCAATTTCTGTTTTTTGAGACCTTATCTCTTCTTCAAGTGATTGCAATTGTTGCAGTTTTTCTTCTTTTCCAGTCTTTTTCTCTCTTATACCTGCGAATATATCTTGCGCTGTATTTTTAAGAGTTTCAAGTTCTCTTTCGTTTTCTATCAGAAATTTCTTCGTCTCATCTATCTGTTCTTCGAGTTTTGAGATAGTTGATTTTGAATCAGAAAGTTCTGAAGCTATTTCGGTTATCCTTGTTTTTATCCTATCGCTCTCTGCGTTGTATTGAATCTTTCTTTCAAGTAGGTTTTTAACTTCTGCTCTGTATGTAGCTATTGATTCGTTAAGTTGTTCGAGTTTTTTTCTGTGTTCATCGAGTTCTTTAGAATACGTATTCACATTATCTTGCAATACTTTTCTCTTTGCTTCAAGTTCTTTGGATTGATTTTCAAGTGTTTCAATTCTTGCGATGTTTCCTTCGTATTTTGCGTTGTACTCCGCTTCGAGTTTTACAAGGTCTGAAAGTTCGTTTGTGATTTCTTTAAGTGCTTTTTGAAGTTCTTCAAGTATCCGCTTAGACGAAAGTGATCTACTTGATACCGTGGCAAGTTCTTCTCTGACTACGTTCATGTTATCTTGCAATTGTTTTATTTCTTGTACAATACTGGATATTTCATTTTCTATCAGTTGTTTTTCGTTATCGATTTTGAGAATTTCTTCCTCAAGACTTTTTAATCTCACCCTACGAGCGATTATGGAATTTGAGTAATCTTCTTTTGACCGTCCGCCGGTCATCGCACCTCGTCCAGATATTAGTTCACCATCGAGTGTAACAATCCTCGATTTGAGATTGTACTTTCGCTTTAGATATATTGCCGAATCGATGTCTTTAACTATTATGTCGTTTCCAAAAAGGTAGTTTGGGAGAATATCATATTCTTTAGGGACATTTACAAGCTTAGAAGCATAACCAACAAATCCTTCTTCTTTTTCTATTCCATTTATCGGTGAAAATGAAGCATCGATAAGGTCAAGTGGTATGAACGTTGCTCTACCATATTCACCGGCTTTTAAGAATTCGATGATTTCTTTTCCATCCTCCGCACTCTTTACAACAACGTGTTGAGCTGAACCACCAAGTAACGTTTCGTAAGCCACCGAGAGTGATTTGTCAAAGTCGATTAGATTTGCTACGACGTCTATCAAGCCTTTGAACACATCTTTATTTTCAAAAATCTTTCTTATTGAATGACCAAAACCTTGGTATTCACTGATTTGTTTTTTTATAACATCTATCTCGGCTCTAACCTCTTTTCCACGTCTGACAAGCCTGTCGAGTGTTGAATTTTTCTGCTCTTTTAATTTGTTGTGTTCTTCTATGGATGATTTAATAGCTTCGAGTTCTTTAACGAGTTCGTTTTCCTTTTCAACAATTTCGAGTAAGTGTCTCTCAAGGTCGTTGATTTCGTCTTCCAGTTCGCTTTTTCTTGTTTCTTTGTTGATCCTTTGACTGTGAATCATCTCAAGTCTGTGTTTTATATCCTGATTGTTTTCGTTCAAACGTACTATCTCATTATGTATCTTCGAGATAGATTTATCCAGTTCTTCGTACTCTTGTTTCTTTTTCAGTATCTCTTTTTCTTGTTCAGTGTATTGAGCATAGATTTTTGCTTTCTCGTTCTCAAGGTTGGTAAGTATATTTTCTTTCTCGGTTAGCTCTTCTGAAATTTTAGAAACTATGAGCTTTATTTCATCATCACGATTTTTCAACGTGCTTGCTTCTTCATTTAGCATATCAACACGTGTAGTTATTTCAATGTATTTACTCTCCAATTCGCTAAGCTTTCTACTGAATTTTTCCCTTATCTCCAGTAACTGATTTTCACGTATTTTGAATTCCTCGAGCGTTTTTGTGTAACTCTCCATTTCTACGTCTATTTGGTTGAATTCATCTCTCAGTGAAGACCAGTTGATTTCAAGTTGTGCTAAGTGTCTAAGTTTTTCTTTCAGAGTGATATTGAGTTCGTTATAGTAACTCTCCATATCGGCGAGTCTTTGAGTTTCTATTCTGTAAACCCCACCGTAGTATGTTTTTTTCAACTCATCGAGTTGGTGAGAGTATTCCATGTACCTTTCGGCACGTTTGGCTTTTAGATAGAGTGATTTTCTGTTTTTATCAACCTCAAAGAGTATATCGCTAATCCTATTTAGATTTATCTGTGTTGCATCGAGTTTTGAGAGTGCTTCTTTCTTCTTTTCTCTGTAGATCCCAATACCTGCTATCTCTTCTATCATCGTTCTCAAAGATTCAGGCGTTGATGAGACGATTTTGTCTATCTGTCCTTGACCTATTATTGAATACGGATTTTTACCGTACCCATGTTGCATCAAGAAATCTCTGATGTCCTTTAACCTAACGACATCTCCGTTGAGTAAGTATTTACTTGCACCATCCCTCGATAGCTCACGTGCAATCGTGATTTGCTCATTTCCATCTTGAAAAACAAGCTCTACATAAGCACTTTGAGCTGGTGGTTTCTTTTCGTTGCCCCAAAAGACAACATCTTCTCTATCTTGAGCCCTTATCTCTTTCATCGATTGTTCACCAAGAACCCACCTTATAGCATCAACGACGTTGGATTTTCCAGAACCATTCGGTCCAACGATAACGGTGACTCTATTTGATATTTCGAATCTTGCCGGTTCTGCAAATGATTTAAACCCCTTGATAAATATCTCTTTTAGAACCACCACGTACCCTCCCACGCGGTAAGTAATTTTTAAAATTCAATGTTTCATTGCAATGAAAGTTGTTTCACAATGCTCTGTGAGATATTATATATATCCCCTGCACCAACGAACATATAAACGCTGTTTTCATCGTAATTTAAGCTCTTCAAATCCTCAAGTTTCTCAACGAAATTTGCTCTTGAAATTTCCTGAATGATTTTCTTTGCACTTACACCGTTTTTCGTTTCAAATGCACCGTAGACTTCCGTAATGTATATCTCATCGGCTTTTTCGAGAATCGATTTGAATCTATCGGCTTCTCTTTTAAACCTCGTGTACCTGTGTGGTTGGAATATGAGTACGATTTTTCTATCTGGATAGACCTCCCTTGCGGTCTTTAAAAGAACTTCGATTTCATCAGCAGTATGAGCGTAATCGTCAACAACCGTGATCTTCTTATTTGGATTATCGTAACTGACGTTAAATCTTCTACCGGGTAATCTGAAATCCTCGAAAGAATCAAGAACATCTTGCAGGTTGTATCCAATGCTTGAAAGCAAAGATACAACAGCAAGTGCGTTCAGTGCGTTATGATAACCGGGAACAGGTAAGAAGAACTTCCTCTCACCCCAAGGCGTCAAAATCGTTACAGTTTGATAGAAACCTTCCTGTTTCCTTTCAACGAGTTTGAAATCCCCAGAATATACTCCAAATGTGACATTTCCATGGAATTTCTTCTCATCGGCGAATGTCACAACGAATTTTGAGTTATTGATAATTGTTTTAAAGCTTTCATAATAATGATCAAGACTCTGGTAATTTTCAATATGGTCTTCCCTTATATTAGTTATAATCAAACATTCCGGAGTAAACAATTCGTATCCCGGTTGGCTTTCATCAAGTTCATATACCGCTATATCGCTTTTACCGTGTCTGTAATTTCCATGCTCCAACTTATTGTGCAAAGCACCAAGAAAAACGTATGGATCCGCACCAAGGTTTATAAGACTGTTTGCAAGCATTGAAGTTGTCGTTGATTTTCCATCTGTACCAGTTACAGCGAAACCTTTATAAGGTTTCAAAATTCTCCTAAAGTGGTCAATTCTCATCGTCATTGGTATACCAAGCTCTTTGGCTTTTATGTATTCGGGATTATCTTTTGAAATTGCCGGAGTTACAACTATTTCGTGCAAGTCGTTGTCGATATTGTTTGCTTCGTGAGAGTTGTAAATCTTTATACCTATACTTTCAAGGTACTTCGTTCGTTCTGAACTGTACGGGTCGCTACCAGACACTATATTCCCTGCAAAGTGTTCGTGCATAGCTTGTGCACTCATGCCGATTCCGCCGATACCTACGAAATGAATCTTTCTTTTCATCAAGTCTTTGATATCCTCTTGATTACTTGAATCCATCCTACTTACGCCTCCATTCCATCAGTTCTTTGAATCTATATCAGAAATTTAAAATCTTAGAAATAGAATCAACAATTTTAGAAGAAGGATTTGATCTTTCTTGAAAAACTCTACCTTTTTGAATAAGTTTTCTTATCGTACTTATCAATTTTTCTTTGCTGTACTCACCTTCTCTAAGCATAACACCTAATCCTTCTTTTTCAATTATCTTTGCATTTACAATCTGGTGAGATTCTGTTGAACCTTCCCAAGGAACAACTATAGCCGGAACGTTGAAGTATATCAATTCAGATATCGTCGTCGCACCACCACGTGTTATAGCAAGATCCACAGACCTCCAGTACGCATACATGTTTTCTATGTAATTTTTCACTTCAACGTTTTGAGGTACCGTTCCTTCCAATTGTTTACCACCGGTTGAAAGTATAAAATGTATGTCTGGTAATTCTGAGGCAATCTCTAAGGTTACTTTATTCAAAAATTCACTTCCACCACTTCCACCGATAACTATAACACTCGGATGTGTTAAATCAACTTTTCCTTCACGTACCCATATCGGATTACCTGTAACTTCTATTTTATCCCTCACCTTCTCAGGAAATCTAGAAATGGCTTCCTCAAATGCAAGGTAAATCTTTTGAGCAAAATTTGAGATAGTTACGTTAGCCTTTCCGGGAAGTGTATTTTGTTCTTGTATAAACACGGGAATTACGAGTTTCTTAGCTGCTTTCGCCACAGGATAACTGACGTACCCACCTGTGACGTAAACAAAATCGGGAGAGAACTCCTTTAATTTTTGCTCAACTTTATTTGAATTAGTAATCAAGCGTGCAAATCTCACAACATTCTCTGGATGAAAAATCGGCCGTCTAAGCCCTTTTACCTCAAGAGAATACCTTTCAAATTCCGAATGCACTTGAGGTAACAATCTTTCCTCTATTTTCCCACTCACACAAAAATAAAGCACTTCAACATCGTATCTCTTTTGAAATTCCTCTAAAACAGCTATGTTTGGATAAAGATGACCACCTGTAACTCCACCTGCTGCAGCTATTTTTATCCTTTTACGATTCATTCTTGATCTCCTTTCTCAAAATATATAGTTCTACTCTCTTCCTTCTTATTGCTAAAACCAGACATTATCACTCCAAAACCAATAAGAAGCGCCATAATGGAACTACCACCTGTGCTAAGAAACGGTAATGGTATACCAGTAACAGGTAAGAAACCGGAAAACACACCAAGGTTTATTGTAACATGGAAAAGTATAACAGTTGCATAAGCCCATGTGAAAACTCTGAGGGCTATATCTTCGATGTGACTTGCCACTTTCAT